>CAYHDD010000502.1:0-3171 GCA_964355195.1 uncultured Rhodoferax sp.
CGCTGCCGGTATGCACCACGGCCGCAAAACCGGCAATGGCGGCGCACAGCATCATGCCCTCGGCACCCAGGTTGACGATGCCCGCTTTCTCGTTGATCAGCAGCCCCAAAGCCGCCAGCGCCAGCACGGTGCCGGCATTCAGCGTGGCTGCGATGAGCAGTGCATAGGACTCCATCAGCGCTCCCACTTCAGTCGGTAATTGACCAGCGTGTCGCAGGCCAGCAGCGTAAACAACAACAGGCCCTGAAAGACACCGGTCAAGGACTTCGGCAAACCCAGGCGCGACTGCGCCAGCTCTCCACCGATGTAAAACATGCTCATCAGAATGGCCGAGAACACCATGCCCACCGGGTGCAGGCGCCCGACAAAAGCGACGATGATGGCGGCAAAGCCGTAACCCGCCGGCACATAGGGCGTGAGCTGTCCAATCGGCCCCGCTACCTCGAGCGCACCGGCCAGGCCCGCCAGGCCACCCGACACCAACAACGCCAGCCAGAGAGCACGGCGCGACGAAAAACCTGCATAGCGCGCCGCAGCGGGCGCCAGCCCGCCCACCTGTTGCGCAAAACCTGCACGCGTGCGAAACAGCAGCACCCAGACGGCGACCACACCGAGCAAGGCAAACAAGACTCCGATACTGATGCGCGAGCCCTCAACAAAGCGCGGAATGCGTGTCACCAAATCGAAGGTCTTGCTCTGCGGAAAATTGTAGCCATTGGGGTCTTTCCACGGGCCCGATACCAGGTAGCTCAGCAGCTGCAAGGCTACATAGACCAGCATCAGACTGACCAGGATTTCATTGGCGTTGAAGCGGTCGCGCAACCATGCCGTGATGCCGCCCCAAAACATGCCGCCGAGCATGCCCGCCAGCATGATCGGAACCACAATCCAGCGCCCGCTGTCAGGCTCGGCCAGCAAGGCGACACCGCTGGCGGCAATGGCGCCCAGCACATACTGACCCTCGGCACCGATGTTCCAGACGTTGGAGCGAAAACACACGGCCAGCCCCAAGGCAATCAGCAGCAAAGGCGTGGCCTTGACGGTCAGCTCGCCGAGCGCGTAGGCGGTGCGAACTGGCTCCCAGAAAAACACCCGCAGGCCGCTCAGCGGGTCTTTGCCCAGAGCCGCGAACAGCGCCACACCGATGACCACCGTGAGCAGCAAGGCGAGCAGCGGCGAGAGATAGGTCCACGCCACCGAGGCCTGCGGTCTGGCTTCAAGCTTCAGCATGCTGCGCTCCGGTCTGTCCCTCAATATTCCCCGAGTGGAACAAGCCACTCATCCATTCGCCAACTTTCTCGACCGTGGCTTGGGCACTAGTCAAGCTGGGCGAGAGGCGGCCACGGGCGATGACGTGCAGGCGGTCACACAGCTCGAACAACTCCTCCAGCTCTTCGCTCACCACCAGCACCGCGCAACCGGCGTCACGCAGGGCGAGAATCTCGGCGCGAATCTGGGCGCTGGCGCCGACATCCACGCCCCAGGTCGGCTGCGAAACGATGAACAGCTTCGGCTTGGCATCGATCTCTCGGCCCACAATGAACTTCTGCAAATTTCCGCCCGACAGCGAGCGTGCCGCCGCGCGCGCACCAGCAGACTTCACATGGAAACGCCCGAGAATCCGCGCCGCCTGCGCGTCGAGTTGCTTGACACCGATCCAGCCGCCGGCAAAGCCCTGGTGCGAAATCGACTCGTCACGCGTCAGCAGCAGGTTGTGCGCCAGCCCCAGCGGCGGCACCGCGCCACGGCCCAGGCGCTCTTCGGGTACAAAGTGAAGACCGAGCTTGCGCCGCTGGCCGGGGTGCAGGGTTGATACATCGGTGGAATCAATCAAAACCGAGCCCGCCGGGCAGCGCACATCTTCGCCCGACAAGGCGTACATCAATTCCTTCTGGCCGTTGCCGGAAACACCGGCGATGCCGACCACTTCACCGGCGCGAACTTCGAGCGACACGGCGCTCAGATCGACACCGAACTGGTCGGCCCGCAGCAGCGACAAATTCTGGACGCGCAACACCGCTGGGCCAGGCTCATGCTGGCGCCGCGTCAACAATTCCGGTTCGCTGCCGATCATCAAGCGTGAGAGCGAGGCATTCGACTCCCGCGCGGGAGTACAGACGCCCGTGACGCGCCCGGAGCGCAGCACCGTGCAGACGTCGCACAGGGCACGAATTTCGTGCAATTTGTGGCTGATGTACAAAATGCTGCAACCCTCAAACGCGAGCTTCTTCAACACCACAAACAACTTCTCGACCGCCTGCGGCATCAGCACCGAGGTCGGCTCGTCCAGGATCAGCAACTTCGGTTCGGTCAACAGGGCGCGGATGATCTCGACACGCTGCATCTCACCCACGCTGAGCGTGTGTACGGGTCGCGTGGGGTCCAGATCGAGCCCGTATTCAGTGGCCTTGGCACTGATGCGGCGGCTGACCTCACGCAGGCTCAAACGCCGGTCCAGCCCCAACCAGACGTTCTCGGCTACGGTAATCGTGTCGAACAGGCTGAAATGCTGGAACACCATGGCGATGCCCAGCGCGCGCGCCTCGTTCGGATTGCGAATCTGCACCAGTGTGCCGTTAAACAGCATCTGCCCGTGGTCCGGCTTGACCGACCCATAGATCATCTTCATCAGCGTCGATTTGCCGGCGCCGTTCTCACCCAGCACCGCATGAATTTCACCCGGCATGACGCTCAGCGAAACAGCGTCGCAGGCGGTCACACCGGGGTAGCTCTTGCTGATGTCGGTAAGCTGAAGTCGGGCAGTCGTCATGCGCGGGAGTGTTTCAATCTTTGGCTATGCTAGCGCATGATTCTGCCTGAGCCTGGGCGGCTCTCAGCGCTTCACCGACTCGTCGGTTCTTCAAACCCAGTTTTCCAAACGCAGCCCAGGCACTCTTTCAAACTCGCGCACGTTGTTGGTCACCAGCGTAATGTCAAGCGCCAGTGCGTGGGCGGCGATTTGCTGGTCAAGCGGACCAATCGGCGTACCCTGCTGCTCCAAATAAGCCCGCAACTCGCCATACTTTTGCGCAGCGCCCAGGTCGTAATCGAGAACAGCCAAAGGGGATAAAAATTTCTCCAGCGTCGTGCGGTTGCGCACCGAACCACTCTTGCACACTCCCCAGTACAACTCGCTGGCGGTGATCGCTGAAATGCCCAAGCCATCGACTT
>CAYHDD010000503.1:0-3170 GCA_964355195.1 uncultured Rhodoferax sp.
GACGGTCTTGCAAAGCCTGTTGTTCACCACCTTGCGCGGTCGGCGCCAGTTTTTCAATCACCACGTGACGCTTGATATCAAAGTCCTGATCCTTGATCCAGGTCGCACCGGCGGCATCTTGCTGCACCAATTGCCCAAAACGCGGATACTGCAACAAGCGCTCTTCAACGCGATCACACACCGCTTGGTGGCTGACGCCCGGCTTCAGAATCCAGACGCCCACGATCATCATCAAGTTGGAGGCTGAGTCCATGCGCAACCAGGCAGTGTCCACCTTGCTCATGCGCTCACCGGTCAAACCAAGCGTGCCACCAACGGCATCAGAGACGTTTTTCTGAACCACCTTGGCGGCACGCTGAACAGATTTTTGCGCCTGCTTTGCAGCCGGCGCCAGACTTTCCACCACCGGACGGGTGACTTTCTTGCTACTGACTCGGGTAACCATAGGAACTCCAGACTCGACTATTAGAATTGCAAAAGAAATGGCTCTTGGGGAACGTCCCCTATTCTGAAGCCAAAACGAAACGTAAGATACCGGGCAAATACCCCAAGTGTGCAGGGTACGCCAACCATCCGGAGGAACCGATGTCCGACCTGAAAGTAAAGTTTGACGCCGCTATGGCCAATTCGAAGAACCTGTCCGAGCGCCCAGACAATGCCACATTGCTGAAGATCTACGGACTCTACAAGCAAAGCAGCGTCGGTGACAACACCGACAAGAAGCCCGGCTTTGGTGATATGGTCGGACGCGCCAAGTGGGACGCCTGGAGCAGCCTCAAGGGCACCTCCAGCGAGGACGCGATGCAGCAGTACATCGACTTGATCGAGTCCTTGAGCTAAGCCGTCGGGCCGCTCGTCCGGCCTCACTTTTTCTTGGCAACACCCTTCTTTGCTGCGTCCACGGGCGCCAGCATGAGGTCAAGCATCTTGACGATTTCGTTCTCGATCTTGCCCTTGAAGACGCCGACCATCAAGCCGAGTTGGGCGTTGAGCTCAAAGCTGTCTTTGGTTACCAGCAATGTTCCTTGGACGCCTGAGCGCGTAAAGCATACTTCATCGGCGGTCTTGCCCTCCTCGTAGGTGCAGCTCATGCCAAAGTCGTCTTCAACTTGTTCGGCCCAGCGAAAGGCGAGCTTGCGCGCCTCGTGCAAACCGAGCTTGTGGTGACGCAGGATGTGTAGATCAGACACTTGTTGACTCCATGACTAATTGTTGCAGGGCCTGTGCCCGCTGAGCGGCGGGCAATTGCGCCAACCGTCCGACCGCATCATAGAACCGTTGCCAATCTCTTCCCTCGCGCAGAAACAACAAATCGAACGCTGGCACCCATTCATCGTAGACCGCCTGCACACCGAAAGCGGCATTGTTGGCACCCGCAACCCAGACGTCATACCCCCCATAGTCACCCCAGCCGCGCTTGAGCTGCGCATAGGCATCGCGGAAATCTTGCATGGTTGAATTCTTCTTCGCCAGAAGGCTGGCTCGGTCAAGCTTGGAAGAACCCTCTGCCTGGTAGAGCTGCGCCAAACGGCGTCGCGTCGCCAAGGACAACGCGCGAAACTGCCGGCGCCTTGCATCCAGCGCGGCATATTCAATCTTGGCGCTGACGGAGCCGTGGATTGCCAGCCACTGCTCGGTGCCAAGACGCTCTACGGTCGTGGCAAAGGATTCATTGAACAGCGAATCGTCCTTGATGTACACCACCTGGTGCGCCAACTCGTGAAACAGCATGCGTGCCAATTCGCCCTCCGGGTAGCCAATGAAGGTGCTCAGCAAAGGGTCACCACCAAGCCAGTTCAGCAAGCCTAGCGTGGAATAGGCCGGCACGCCGTAGACATTCACGTCAAGCCCGTCCTGTTGCAGGGCGCGTCCGTGCGAACGCGCCTTGCCTTCGTCAAAATAGCCACGGTATGAGACGCATCCAACCACTACAAAACACCAGGTCTTGAGCTCGAGCGAGAACTCCGGCGCTGCGACCACGTTCCATACGGCCGCGCCACGCTGCAAATCGGCATAGCTCCGATAGCTGGCATTGTCTGGAAGCTTGAGGGCCGTGACGGCAAAGCCGCGCATCTTGACGGCCAGGGTCAGGCGTTGTCTGAGAGTGGCGCTGGTGCCCTCGTCGGCCACCCATTCATCAATCGGCCGAGCCATGCGCATCATTTCGAGATGCCCGGCTACCGACTGATAGTAGTAGCGCGCGTCCACACAGCCTCCTAACAGACCGAGCAGCAGCACACTGGCAAGCCTCCAAAGTGTTCTCATGGTGTCGAGCAGTTTACGATGCGCCTGTATGCTTTACAAATTCAAATCCAAGGCCACCGGTGATCTCATCATGTTGCAACCCGATGGGCGCCGACTCTTGGAGATCATCGGCAAAGTCACACCCGAGGACCAGCAGGCAGCCGCCACAAGGGGCATCCTCCCGCCCGAGCAAATGGCGGCGGCCATCAGCGCTTTGCTGGCCGCCGTCGCGCATGAGGAAGCCGCGCAAAAGGCTGCCCGGGAAGAGGCGCTGAGGCGCGGTGTAACACCAGCACGCTTCGAGGCGATCTCACTGCGCCGTCGGACCCAACCCTTTCTCGACATGCTGCGTCGCGCACAGACGGCCGGGCAGCCGGTGGTCTGGGGTGTCTGAGACAGACGGCAGTCAGTCGACCTTGGCTCCGGAGGCCGTCACAACCGGCGCCCACTTCTTGATTTCAGCGTCGATCAGTGCCGCAAACTGCTGCGGTGTGTTGCCGCTCGGAATCGCTCCCTGCGCCAACAACTTTTCTTTAACGGCCGGCAAATTCAGCGCCTTGGCAGTCTCCTGCTGTAGCTTCAGGACTACTTCCGCCGGTGTGCCGGCCGGTGCCAATAAGCCGAACCAGCTACTGGCCTCGAAGCCCTTGAGTTGGCCCGCCTCCTCAATGGTCGGCAACTCAGGCATGGCACCGGAGCGTTGCGCGCTGGTGACAGCAAAGGCCTTCAGCTTGCCTCCCTTGATCAGCGACATCGCCGATGGCAAATTGTCAAACATCACATCGACCGTGCCCGATACCAGCCCCATCAAAGCCGGTCCAGAGCCGGTGTAAGGGATGTGCGTCATGAAGACAGCGGTTTTGGACTTGAATAGCTCACCGGCCAGATGAATCGACGTTCCATTGCCGCTGGACGCCATATTGAGT
>CAYHDD010000504.1:0-3170 GCA_964355195.1 uncultured Rhodoferax sp.
TACCCGCACCAGCTCTCCGGCGGCATGCGCCAGCGCGTGATGATCGCGCTGGCCCTGGCCTGCAATCCCGAGTTGCTGATTGCCGATGAGCCCACCACCGCACTCGACGTGACGATCCAGGCGCAGATCCTCGATCTCATCAAGCGCCTGCAACAGGAGCTCGGCATGGGCGTGATTTTGATCACGCACGACCTGGGCGTGGTGGCCGAGAGTTGCGACCGCGTGCTGGTGATGTACGCGGGCCGCAAGGTCGAAGAGGCCGATGTGCTCGAACTGTTCGAGCGCCCCCTGCACCCTTACACGCGCGCCCTCATGGCCTCGATGCCCGCAATGAACAGCAGCGACACCCGACTTGCCGAGATTCCCGGGTTGGTGCCCGCGGCGTCGGAACTGGGGCGCGGCTGTGCCTTTGCGGCGCGCTGCAGCTTTGTTCAAGCGCGCTGCCACGAGGAGCGCCCGGCGCTGGTGACACACGGCGAAGACCACCAGGTCGCCTGCTTTGCGGTCGAAGAACGCCGGATCGACAAGGCGGAGATCGCTGCATGAGCGCAACGACCCCACCGGCGCTGCTCGAAGTGCGGGACCTGCGCAAGCACTACACCTCAACGCAGCGCTGGTTCAGCCCGCCCAAGCCGCCGATCCAGGCGGTCGACGGCGTCTCGTTCAGCGTGGCGCGCGGCGAGACCCTGTCTTTGGTCGGCGAGTCCGGCTGCGGCAAGACGACCACCGCCAAGTCGGTGCTGCGTCTGATCGAACCGACTTCCGGCTCGGTCAAGCTCGAAGGTGAGGAACTGCTGACGCTGGCGCCCGACCAGATGCGCCTGCGCCGACACCAGATGCAGATCATTTTCCAGGATCCTTATGCCTCACTGAATCCGCGCATGACCGCCGGCGACATCGTGGCCGAACCGCTGCGCAACTTCGGCGAGGCCAGCGGTGCGCAGCGGATCGAGCGCGTGCAGTGGTTGTTCTCCAAAGTCGGCCTGCGGCCCGAGGCCGCCAGCAAGTACCCGCACGAGTTCTCCGGCGGGCAACGACAGCGCCTGGGCATTGCGCGCGCGCTGGCGCTGAACCCCAAGCTGATCGTCTGCGACGAACCGGTCTCGGCGCTGGATGTCTCGGTGCAAGCGCAGGTGGTGAACCTGCTGATGGACCTGCAAGCCGAGTTCGGGTTGGCCTACCTGTTCGTCGCGCACGACCTGGCCGTGGTGCGTCACATCAGCCACCGTGTGGCGGTGATGTACCTGGGCCACATCATTGAGGTCTCCGACCGCGACTCACTGTTTTCAAAGCCACTGCATCCCTACACCGAGATTCTGCTGGCCGCAGTGCCGGTACCCAATCCACGGATCCGCCCGAAACGCGTGCTGCTGCAGGGCGACCCACCAAGCCCGGCCAATCCACCGCCGGGCTGCCGCTTTCACACCCGCTGCCCGCTGGCCCAGGCCGCGTGCCGCGAACAGACTCCGGCGCTGACGCAGCGCGCCACCAACAATCTGGGTGGCCATTGGGTCGCCTGCCATTTCCGTTGAAAGGACTTCTGATGAACAAGCCCCAACACTACGACCTGCTGATCTGCGGCGGCACCGTCATCGACGGCACCAGGGCACCGCGCTTTGAGGCAGACGTCGGCATCCGCGCGGGCGTCATCGCCGCCATCGGCGACCTTGTGGGCCACAGCGCCGACGAGGTGATGGACGCTACTGGCCGCATCGTCGCACCCGGCTTTATCGACTCGCACACGCACGACGACCAGGCCGTCATCTCTCAGCCCGACATGATCTTCAAGGTTTCGCAAGGCGTGACCACGGTCATCGCAGGCAACTGCGGTATCAGCGCTGCGCCGCTCAGACCCGACATGGAACTGCCGATGCCACTGAACCTGATCGAGGCACCGCCGGAGGGCCGCTTCACCACCTTCGCCGCCTACCTGCAGGCACTGCGCCAGACGCCCTCCAGTGTCAACATCGCCGCCATGGTGGGGCACACCACACTGCGCGCGGTGACCATGAAGTCTCTGGACCGCGAGGCCAATGCTGAAGAGATTGCTGCCATGCAGACGCTGTTGGAGGAGGCCCTGCAGGCCGGTGCCATTGGCCTATCCACTGGCACCTTCTACCCGCCTGCCGTCAAGGCAACGACCGAGGAAATCATCGCGGTCGGGCGCCCGCTCACAAAGCACAAGGCCTTGTACGTGACCCACATGCGCGACGAGGCCGCCATGGTGATGGAATCGCTGGAAGAGACCTTCCGCATCGGCCGTGAACTTGCGGTCCCGGTGGTGGTGTCGCACCACAAGGTGCAGAACCACGCCAATTTCGGTCGCTCCAGAGTCACGCTGCCGTTCATTCAGGAGACCATGAAGCATCAGTGCGTCGGGCTTGACTGCTATCCCTACACGGCCGGCTCGACCATGATACGCACAGACCGCGGCATGCTCGACGGGCGCGTGCTGATTGCATCGAGCGTGCCGCACCCCGAATGCGCCGGCCGCGACCTCGACGATATTGCCAAGGAATGGGGCGTTTCCAAGGAGGCGGCGGCGCAGCGCCTGCAGCCCGGTAGCGCAATCTATTTCCTGATGGACGAGAACGACGTGCAGCGCATCCTGGCCTTTGACGAAACCATGATCGGCTCCGACGGCATTCCCGTCGGCGAAAGCCCGCACCCTCGCCTGTGGGGCACTTTTCCACGTGTGCTGGGTCACTACAGCCGCGATGTTGGCTTGTTCCCGCTGGAGACGGCAGTCTGGAAGATGACGGGCCTGACCGCACGCAACTTCGGCCTGCACGGGCGTAGCACCCTCAAGCTGGGTCATCATGCGGATGTGGTGGTGTTCGACGCTGCCCGCATCCGTGACGCCGCCACCTACGAAAAGCCAATGCAGGCGGCGGAGGGAATCGATGCCGTCATCGTCAATGGTGTTGTGGCCTGGCGAAACGGTCAACACAGCGGGGCGCGCAGTGGTCAGGTCCTCACCCGGACACCGATCGCCTGATGTCCAACGCGGGGCGGGTGTGCTGCAGCTCCAGCCACGGCTCTGACGATGCAAGATACCGGCTGCAGAGTTAGCCAGGACAGACTGCCGGAGACCGGTCCGTGGCTAACGGCTCCTGGGTGCCCCAAGCGGTAGTAGGTTTTTCCAATCAAACTGGCCCTTAGCAGTCACT
>CAYHDD010000505.1:0-3165 GCA_964355195.1 uncultured Rhodoferax sp.
ACCCCGAAGACCTGCAAAAACTCGTCACCATGGCCATGCCTTTCGGAAAACACAAGGGGAAGGTCTTGGCGAACCTGCCTGGAAACTACTTAACGTGGTTTGCTCGAGAAGGCTTTCCCAAAGGGGAAATCGGTCGTCTCCTGAACTTGATGCATGAAATTGACCATAACGGTCTCTCCGACCTACTTAAGCCGTTGCGGCCGCATGGCAAGTAGGTACTCGTCGGTCCGTCACCGGTTTCAACGGGACACTTAAGGTAGCTGCCGCGGCCCTATGCGTTCCATGCTGGGGCACGCCATGAAATCGGCACTCGGTAGCTACCTACGCGTCGTTAGCTGAAATGACGAGTTTCAATCCCAAACCAAAGAGTAAGAACCCCGCAGTCCTGTCGACCCATGACTTGTAGTTTAGATAAATGCGTTTGGGCCCCGGCGATGACAGCAGAGTTGCCACGACCGAGTACCAGGCAGTCTCAATTGCAAAGACGAGCTGACACCCACAACGAGCTAACCGGGCAGACCTTACCCCCCGAATTGAACGAACCAACGGGTGATGGCCCTTGATGCCAGATTTTTCCTGAGTATGGTCACGCCTTTACCACGCCGTTCTTGATGGCGTCGCGCAGCAGTGCGTTGATGCGTGTCTGCCAGCCCGGTCCGGTTGCCTTGAAGGCGTCCAAAACCTCGGCATCAACTCGCATATTCAAGGTCGGGCGCTTCACCGCGACGGCGGGCCTGCCACGGCCACGCCGGATGGTGGCGCCTTTCCAGTACGCGGCCACAGCAGCGGCGGCGTTCGGGTCGTAAGGCTCGTTTTCCTTGTCAGCGACTGGGTCGAACGGTACAGGCGCATTCTGAGCTGCCTCGCGCTTAACGCGCTCCCAGTCGGTGCCGGTGGGCTTGCGCTCAGTGGTTTTCTTGCCAATTTGCATAAAGTGTCCTTTCCTGTTTTGATGCCCGGCGCAATGAAATCGCCCTTACCTCACCCGGCTCGCGCAGCACATACACCAGCACCAGTACCACACCTGCCAACTCCACGAGAGCAATGTCCATCAAACGGTCTTCGTTCGCCCTGGGTGACTCCAAGGTCAGCTTGTCCGGGGCATTGAACACCATCGGCGCATCAGCCAGTGAAAGCCCGTGTTTCACGATGTTGGCGGCGTCCTTGTCGGGGTCAAATGTGAATCGCATTGCTGTATTTATTGTATTGGCATCAATTCGTATTGTCAATCAGGCGCCAAATGCAATTGGGACGACCTGATACCGGGAGTTAGCGCTGCTACCGGACCTTACTCAAAAACTGATCCAGCCGGCACGTCGTCGCACTTCGTGCCAGTTTATTCATAGAATTCATGTCGAAGCGCTAATGGCTGGGCCACAATGGCACGGAGAGTTGCTACATAAAAGCTCTTTGCCCTATGAAAAATGTAATGAAATCAACGGTTTAGATGACGGTCTTTCGATCCTGATCCTCCCGCCACGCATCAAAGGCCAGACTTGCTCTGTCCTTTCTTTTGCGCCCGCAATCCCCCGTGCTGGCGGGGCTTCCCGGTCAGTGCGAATTCTGGCACCACGCATTTTTGTTGCTTTTTGGCCCTTGGCAGGAGCATTTCCGTCTCAAATCTCCGTTTGTGCGAAGGTCGTTCTGCGCATCGAAGCTGGCTTTCCAGTTCAGATGGACAAAGCGCGCCTACGCGATGGGCACGATCTTCGTGACAACGCCCAGTGTTGACAGGTGCCGTCCTTTTCAAAATCTCCGACTCACCTTGATGTCGGTCGAACCCGCCGGCAAACTGATGAAGTCGCCGTCTTGCCCGACTTGAATCGGGCCTTGAAAGATGGTGGCAGCGTCGCCCAGAAACGCCTTTTCCATGCCCGGCAGTGGCAAGGGCGGAGCGATATGGCTGAGCAGCAGATAGCGCACCTTGGCATCGCGTGCTACCTGTGCCGCCTGCTCGGGCGATGCATGGTAATCCACGATGTCC
Organism: uncultured Rhodoferax sp.; assembly: GCA_964355195.1. Classification (GTDB taxonomy): domain Bacteria; phylum Pseudomonadota; class Gammaproteobacteria; order Burkholderiales; family Burkholderiaceae_C; genus Rhodoferax. Next base: position 1,985 of record CAYHDD010000505.1, read on the forward strand.
GCCATCAACTTCTTGACATTGGATCGCCCGGCGGCGCCCGCTGCTTCTTGCATCAATCCGACCAGCGGGGCCGACAATGCTTCGTGCACCAGCAGATCAACACCATTGGCTTCGCGCTGCACGTCGGCCGATTTCTTGGTGTCACCGCTGAGCACGACACTGCGGCCCTTGTAGCGGATGGTGTAGCCAACCGATGGATGAACCGGCGCGTGATCCACGTTGAACGCGCTGATTTCCAGATCGGCGTCCTTGAGCAACATCACATGCCCATCAGCGGGTGCCGTGAACGGCTTGGCCAGAGCGCCAAATCCGCTGGAGTGCACTGTCTGTTCGCCATGGTGCGCGACCCTGTAATGCTGATCCTGTTGATACGCCATCATGAACCCTCCAACCACCTGCTCAACGCCGGGTGGGCCATACAGCGGCACCGGAGCGACATTGCCGGTAGAGACCCAGCGCTGCATCAGAAGTTCACCCAGACCGTCGATATGGTCCGAATGGAAGTGAGTCAGAAAAATGGTGTCGATGCGGCCGTGATTGAACCCCATCTTGCCGATATTGCGAACGCTGCCGTTACCGGTGTCGAACACAAACAGACGTTTGCCGGCCACCACCAGCGTGCACGCTCCCATGCGCCTGTCATCCGGCATCGGCGAGCCAGCGCCACACAGCCCGACATGCAGACCGTCGGGCAAATCGGCCACCGCATCTGTGGCGAGTCGGCTCGCCGCCACCCTCGACGCCAGCGCCACGCTCAAGGGTGCCCGCATGAGGTAGGCGGCACCTGCAAAGACCGCTATGACAACAGACACTATCAGCAAGATCCGTTTGGGTTTCATGAGATTTCCCTTCAAAATGGTTGATTCGATCGAATTGCAGCGCTTGCTTCAAGCACCAAAAATTCTGGCCAGACGGACCGCCGCGCCCTGAATCCAGGGTGCCACATAGCGCGTTTTTGGTCGAGTTGCCTCAGATGCCTTGACGATTTGCGCCACGATCGATCGCGTACTCTTCGCTTCGATCAGAGCGAATTCACGTGCCTCTTTCTTCTTCATTTTCGCGCTCACTGAGCTGAAGTAGGAGTGCTCTTGCATCCAGTCGTACTTGCGTTCGGTCATGGACTGGTTGAAACCAGTGTGGAAGGCCCCCGGTTCGATCAGCGCCACTTGAATATTCTTGCC
>CAYHDD010000506.1:0-3163 GCA_964355195.1 uncultured Rhodoferax sp.
AGTTCACCGCTGGCGCCGACGATAGCACCCTTGCCGTAGCTCTGGATGCGCTCGACCGGTAAGTCCATGGCGGCGCGCAGACGCTCGGCCATCAGGGCGCCGACCGGGCCCAACGCATCCATCATCGGCAGGATGTCGCTTTGATAGCGCCTCGCAAAGGGGTTGGTCATGACCACGGCGATGGCGCCGCGTATCAGCGGCGTCGCGGCGACCGGGCCGAATTCGTGGTGAATTTCTTCGACCTGGGTAAAGATGCGCCGTATTTCAATCATTGCTGTGGGTCCGGACAAGTTCTTAGATCAAACCCGTTTCGACGGGCGCTCGGGCAGGCCGCCGTGGCAGGCTTGACGGGCTTGGCGTGTCGGTTGTCAGCGTCTGATTCTGGCAAATCAGCGCCGCCGACCAAATCAGTCCGCTGGCCTGCAAACGCTGCGCGCAGCGCTTGCCGTTCTGCAAAGCCCGCAGCACGCATTGTGGCTCCAACGGCGGAACCTCGACTGTCACCAACAGGGTTCCGAGATCGGTGTCGTCCTTGAGCTCGCACGCCGCTCGGCGCACGATGCGCGCGTCATCGAGGTTGACCGCGTTAGCGATGACGGTGGCGGCGGCGTCGGCCTGGACTGCCGTGCGCGCCAGGACCGTCACACAGTCTGCGATGCCGAGCGAAAAACTGCGGCCGCGCCAGCCGCTTGTGGCGACGCCGCGCACCGGCAGTGCATGCGATATTTCAAATTGACCGTCGGTGCGCAGGCCGCCCAGAAGCTGCTCCAGATCCAGGCGTGCCAAGTCGGCAAAGATACCAATTCGCAGCGACTCGTGTGGCGCCAGATGCAGCGCAATATCGCCACCGTTGTTGATCCACGCCCGGCTGATGCCCTCGCGCGCGTAGCAGGCAATCAGTTCCTGTGCGACCGCACCAGCGACCGCCGCCATCGGCGTAATGAAAGTGTCCTGGTAGGGCTGGCAGGCCTGCCACATGCGCTGAGCAATCGGCCCAAGCAGGGGGCAGGCGGCGCCGACCGGTGTGCGCAGCAACGGCAACTCGCTGACGAGTTCCTGAAGAATGCGGCAGAAGCGCTGCCAGGCCTGGACATGGGCTTGCGCGACGGCCGAAGCGCTGCCCTGGGCATCGAGCAAGACGTCCATCGGGCCGTGCTGGAAGTGCCAGCGGCCATCGGGCAGTTGCGTGCGCTGTGCGTCCATCGGTGGCTGGCTTAACCGAGTTGGGGTGCGTGACCCAGCGGCCACGGGTTTTGCGGCGACAGCTTGATCCATTGGCGAGCCGTCGGCGCACCGTCGCTGTGCCAGGCTCCGCTGCGCAGCACATCTTGCAAGCTGCGCACATAGTCCATGTGGCCACCGAGTACGCGGTAGTCGTCGAGCCGCATGCTGAATTCGATTGGCGCCACCAGCGCCGGTGTGGGCACAGTGCCAAAGCTGTTGTCGGGCATGCGCGCCACGTCGACCATGACGGTGATGCCGCCGCCGGGCCAGACGTAAGCCGGTGCGCCGCCACAGGTGACGTTGACCAGGGCATCTTTGATGGCGCGCGTCAGAAGCACCGGGTTCTCGGTGACACCGGCTCGCAGGCTACCACCGGCCCCGGCCAAAAAGAGCACGGTCGAGAGGGCCGGTTCGCAGTTTTCGCCGATTCGCTCGACGATGCGGCGAACCTCGGCCGGCATCTCCTGCGGTATGGGACGCAGCGCTTCGTCGAGCACGTACCAGGCGGCGTGCTCGCCGGTGGTGGAGGTCATCAGCAGGCGCAGACCCGGCCAGGCGACCTGCGAGTCCCAGCTCTCGATGATCGAAAGTGGGTCGTCGACATCGGTGCCACCCCAGCCGGTGCCCGGGTTGGCGACCTGAAAGTAGCGTCCCGGAGTGGACTTGCGGCCACTCATCTTGATGCCTGAAGCGCGCATGCCAAGACAGTGGCCGGACTGGTGTTCGGTCAGCACGCCCGTGATGTGGTCGTCCACGACCACAGCTTCATCGACCTGATTGAGCAACTGCTCGGCGAAGATGCCAACCGTGGCCGAGCCGCAGCCGACGCGCATGCGCTTTTCCTCGACGCCGTTGACGATGGGCGCGCGTCCGGCCTGGATGACGATCTGTGAGCCGCCCTCAATGGCCAGCTCGACAGCATTCTTGTTACCCAATGCAGCCATCATTTCGGCTGTGATGCGGCCCTCCTTCTTGCTGCCGCCGGTCAGGTGGTGCACGCCACCCAGAGAGAGCATCTGCGAGCCGTATTCGGCGGTCGTGACGTGGCCGACAACTTCATCCCGATAGCGCACGCTGGCCTGCTCCGGGCCGAGGTAACGGTCGGTGTCGATCTTGATCTTGAAACTACAGTAGCTGAAGATGCCCTCGGTCACGACGGTGACCAGATCCACCCCAGCGGCTTGGGATGCGACGATGAAGGGTGCTGGCTTGTAGTCCGGGTAGGTGGTCGAGGAGCCCACGCCAGTGACAAAGACCTGGTCGGCCAGCAGCGCCGGGTTTTCAGTGGGAGTTTCGGTGGCCGTGTCCGCGCCGCCAGCGCGTGCGCTGAAGGGCAGCCGGGTTTCTTCGTCGTCGCCCAGGCTGCGGCGCAACATCAGCACCGGATCAACACGCACAAGCGTGCCGCAGTGATTGGCGTAGCGGTCACACGCGCCGCTACGTCCCTGTGAGATCTGGCACAGCACCGGGCAGGCGTTGCACTCGATTTTTTGCGCATCCATGCGCTCGTTGCGCGGCCGGGCGGCTGCCGCAGTCAGGCCCTCGGCGCCTGGCAGGCCATCTGTCTTGGTATGTGTCGTCATGATGTTCGCTCGGATGCAAGCGCAGCAAGTGCTTGAATTCGCGTCGCTAATGTAGTGGGGACTTAACCAATATGTTGCGCTCGCTACATTTTGTCCACTGTAACGCAAGCGAATCGTTGCCGCATCGGTATTTACCCGGCCAGTGCCGTGGGCGTCAGGCGTTGAGCAGGGTGCCAGTCGCCGCGCGCTGCGCCAGAATGGCCGCGCGCACGCGGTCGGGTGTGGCCGGGATCTGGTGGATGCGCACGCCACAGGCGTGCTGGATGGCGTTCAGAATGGCCGGCGCCGTGGCCACCAACGCGGGCTCGCCAACGCCCTTGGCGCCATAGGGGCCGAGCGGCTCGCGGTCCTCGATG
>CAYHDD010000507.1:0-3158 GCA_964355195.1 uncultured Rhodoferax sp.
AGCCCCCGATCGGGGTCAGGAAATTTGCCAGGGGTGCCAGGAAGGATGCGTTAACACCGCTGGCAAAAGTAACTTGCGTGGCTTCCGGCAGGTTGAATAGAACGTGACCCGTCACAAAGTTCTCATACCCGTGCCCTCCAAAATCAATCGTTTGTCCATGCACATTCAAAATGACCGTGGAATTGGCGCCCAGGTTGTCGAGCCGCAAATTCTTGCCAACATCAGCAGCGGCGAGATCGAACACAGCCAGGTTCGCCCCTTGCGCGTCAAACATCAGGGTACCACCCCAGGGATTGACGCCAACCCCGGTGTTCACAAGATTGTCGAAACTTTGGGACAGGCCGGTCAGCCTTTGCTGTTCAGTGGCAAAGTTGATGCCGGTCTGAACGCTGGCCGGATCAACTTTGACGGCCACAGGACTCTGCCACTCCGACAGATTTGACGTGCCACCGTAGCTGATGCTCGTCGCTGACAGCCAGTTGCTTGTGGTGGACAAGTTGCCCGCCACTTGAACACTGCCGTTAAAGCTGGTTCCGTTGGCAACCGCAAGACTGCCACCGACCACGGTGTTGCCAAAGACAGCGCCGCCTGAGATGTCAAGATTGCCACCGACCGTCAAACCAGTGCCGGCATAGAGAGCTTGGTTGTAAGGAGATACGGTGTTGATCGAGTAGCCTGAAATGCTCGCATTGCCACCGACTGCAACCTGGCCCTGAACATCGGCGCTTGGCGCAAAGAAGTTGCCAAACGACAGCAAGTTAAGGCTGGACGACAATCCCAAAGGGTTGGACTGCGCCATCGCGAACGGGGCTGCCCCCAGAGTCACGCAGGCCAAAGAGGCTGCGGCTAGATACTGTTGCAAAGATCGTTTCATGTCAATTCTCCTATCCTGATTAGTCTTCGTTTGGCTCTCACTTCACACTCCCCGACTTGGCCTTGTGACGGATCCATGTTCTCCTGTTTGTCCGTGCATTGCCATAGCATCCGGCTACCCTATTGACTGGTAGTTTTTGACTGGGAGTTTTCGACCAGGAGCGATTGATGGGTACTAGCCGTGTCTAGTAGATTTCACTTGCGAAGTGGGGTAAGGGCTGACCCGGACCAGAGGGTTCAAGGGCGCAGGACCTCTGTCCGAACGCTGTCGGTTCATCTCCGGCGGACAATGAAAAAAGGGCACCGAAGTGCCCTTTTCTACAACCGGTCATCGGTCGGTTGTTTCGGCTCGCGTTACTGCGCCACCTCGAACGGCAGTTCCAGCTTGCGCAAATCGCGCTTGGTCTCAACCAGAATCAGCGGCCCGACGTCTTCCACGACCAGGGCGACGCGATCGCGCGGCACGTGGATTTGCTTTGGCTCGGCGGCCATCGCTGCCTGAGCGGCTGCGATTTTCTCGCCGTCGGAGTTGACCCAGGTCAGCCCGGAGCTTTGCGCCACCTGTTCCAGATCGGTCAGTGGCAGAACAAACGGTGTGAGCTTCGGCATGCCAGGGCTTACCGAAGGCGCTGGAGCGGCCACGGGGGCACGAGTTGGTGCGGTGACGGCCACAGCCGTCGTCGCCACGACCGCTGCTGGCACTGCGACGGCGGTAGCAAGCGATTCAGTTGCAGTGTCAGCAAGCGTCGGTAGCGACGGGGCAGCTTGTTCGACGGGTTCAACTGCGGGCGTCGAGGCGAGTGCAGCCTGGTTGTCGACCGTGAAGTACGAGCGGCGCGGTTCGCTGCTTGACTCTTCGGCGGCGGCCTCAGGGGCGCGGTCAATGCGATCAGCGCGTTCGGCCTGCTCCGGACGATCGGCACGGGGTCCACGCTCGCGGCCGTAGCGGTCACGCGGGCGCCTCTCGCGCGCCGCTGCGCCATCGGTCGGGGGAGTGCTGGCTTCGCCCGCCTCCACGACGCGCTCAAGGTCGGCTCCGGCGCCGGGGCCGGGGACCGGGCGTTCACCACGGTTGCGCTCGCCGCGTCCGCCACGCCCGCCCGTGCGTCCCGGACGCTCCTGACGTTCGCCACGGTCGGGTGTGGTTTCCGTTCTTGGGGCGTCTGCCGTAGCGTTGGCCGAGGCTTGCAGATTGCCAGCGGCCGCGTCGGCCAAGGGTTTGGCGTCTCCCTCAAGGCGTTCGCGTGCTGCCTGCGGTGGACGTTCGGTGCGCGGGCCTCTGCCGCCACGACCACCGCGACCATCGCCACGCCCTTCGGGACGACCACCGCGGCCGCCGCGTCCGTCCTCTCGAACGTCACCACGGCGGGGCGCATCACGGCCTGGGCGGCCGTCACGCTTCTCGTCTTTGGTGGCAGTCGGCGCGGGCTTGACCGACTCGCTTGAGGTAGCTGGCGCGGCGACGAACAACTTTTTCAGCCAGCCAAAGAAGCCAGCGCTTTCAGCGGGGGCGGCGACCGGTGCGGCAGGTGCGCGCGGCGCCACTGCAACCGGCTCGGGTTTGGGCGGCGCCACGGGCGCAGGCGCGTCCGGCAGCACGCCCTTGATGACGGGAACCTGCTTGTTGGTAGGTTCTTGCGAGCGACGGGTCACGGCGACCGGATCTTCAATAACCTCGGCCATTTTGTAGCTGGCCTCAACGTTGTCCAGGCGTGGGTCGTCGTGTTTGAGGCGCTCGAGCTTGTAGTTGGGTGTTTCAAGCGTCTTGTTCGGAACCATCAGCACATTGATGCGCTGCTTGATTTCGATCTTGGCGATCTCGGCCCGCTTTTCATTCAGCAGGAAGGACGCCACCTCAACCGGCACCTGGCACAGCACCGAGGCGGTGTTGTCCTTCAGGGACTCTTCCTGAATGATGCGCAAAATTTGCAGCGCACTGGATTCGGTGTCGCGGATATGGCCGGAACCACCACAACGCGGGCAGGGAATGGAGGCGCCTTCACTCAGGGCCGGACGCAGGCGCTGGCGGCTCATTTCCATCAGCCCGAACTTGCTGATCGTGCCAAATTGCACACGCGCGCGATCCTGGCGCAGCGCATCGCGCATATGGTGGCGCATGAAACCCTGCCCGCGCGCGTGGAAAAGGGCCAGGAAGCGGCGCAACCCAATGGAAGGCGCATTCGCCCAGGCGATATTCTGGTGCTGCTGCGCGCGCGCAAGCGCGGCGGTTTTGCCGCGGCACTGGTGCGGGAATTGAAGAACCTTTCCATCCCAGTGGGCGGCAT
>CAYHDD010000508.1:0-3152 GCA_964355195.1 uncultured Rhodoferax sp.
GCATGAACTGGTGCATCTGCTGGAGCGGCATCACGACGAGCGGTTCATGGCGCTGATTCAGGCGCACGTTCCGCAGTGGCGGCAGTATCGAGCGATGTTAAACAGGACGCCGCTTGGGCATGAGGATTGGGATTACTGAGAGACAAGAGTTGAGCGGATGCGGGGCTATCGACCAGTTTGAGGACTCGGTGTAGGAAGTCGCGGGCTAACTTGAGGAGAGCGCAATGCCGCTGCAAAATAGAGTCAATCCAGAAGGGGATATATGTTTTTCCTCAGCTCGTGGCACCCTGATGGGTAATCGCGGTTGTTTGCACGATGATGCCCGGAAAATTGTGTCCCGCAGCAAGCGCGATGCGTGGATTACCTGTCTGCTCGAATTCAAAGGCAGAAAATCGACGCCGATGACACTCGGCGAATATACAGAGTTGTTCTTTCTTGACGAAGCGACTGCTTTCGCTGCTGGTCATCGTCCCTGTTGGGAGTGTCGTCGAACGCACTACAAGGACTTCCTGGGCGCTTGGGGTGCGGCCAATCGACCTGGCGTGGCGATCAAGGCACCCGATATGGACGCGCAGCTCAAGCAAGATCGAAGCCCAGGATCGCGCCTGGGTATCGACAAGCTGAGCCGTTTGCCTGATGGAGTGATCGTTAAGCATATTGCCAACGGCACCCATTTCCTCTTGCTCGCGAAGAGGGCTTACCCATGGTCATTTGACGGCTACGGCACTTCGAGTCCCTTGGATGATCTTGAAGGGCCGTTTATCATTCTTACCCCCGCAAGCACAGTGGGTGCATTTCGGCATGGTTACACTCCAGATTTTCACCCCTCTGCACGCTAATTTATCAGATGACCTGAAGTTCTACGTAGTTTCATTATTTCGTTATTAATTGACATATAACGAAAATAAGGAACATACTGTTGCTTGTGCGCGAAGACACTCACACCACTCGCCTGCTACGACTGGCACGTCAGAAGGGTCTGGTTCGCCCATGCGATCTGGACGATCTCGGTATTCCGCGCATCTACCTTTCTCGTCTGAAGACAAGCGCCACCCTGGAGAAGGTCGGTCGTGGACTTTACCGCCTGCCCGATCATCCCGTGACCGAGCATGAAAGTCTCGTTATTGTTGCCAGGCGGGTGCCGCAGGCAGTCCTTTGTCTGCTGTCGGCGCTACAGTTTCATGAGCTGACGACGCAACTCCCTCGCCACGTGTGGATTGCGCTGCCCAAGGGTAGCCATGCACCCAGGATTGATTATCCGCCGGTCAAAATGATCAAATACTCAGGCGAGGCATTCACCGAAGGTGTCGAGCTTCACCGGCGTGATCGAGTTCAACTGCGCGTCTACAGCGTAGCCAAGACGGTCGCCGACTGCTTCAAACACCGCAACAAGATCGGTCTTGATGTCGCCCTGGAGGCCCTGCGCGATTCGCGCAGGCAAAAGAAGGCCAGCGCCGACGACCTCTGGCGCTACGCCAAGATATGCCGGGTTGCCAATGTGATGCGACCGTACCTCGAAGCCATCGAATGAAGAAAGCGCCTCGGCGCTTCTGTTCGAGCGCGTCTGCTCGCTATAGCGAAGGCCGAAGGTTCGGATTTCAATTTGATGCTTGTTCGTTTCGCACTGGAGAGGGTGCTGTACCGGCTCAGTCAATCCAAGCACGCCGATCGTTTTCTGCTCAAGGGGGCCTTGCTCTTCGCTCTTTGGTACGACATTCCGCACCGACCGACGCGGGATGCCGATCTGCTCGGCTTTGGTCCAAGCGATCTGGAATCGATTATGCAGACCTTCAAAGAGATCGCAAGCGTCGAGGTCGAAGACGGTATCGTATTTGATCCTGGTTCGGTAAGTGTTGACGAGATCCGCAAGGAAGCCGGATACGCTGGAGCGCGGGTGTTCATCGCCGCCGAAGTTGCGAATGCTCGCTGCAGAACACAGATCGACATAGGATTTGGCGACGTAGTGACGCCGGGGCCGGTACACGCAACGTATCCGACGCTGCTCGACGATTTCCCGGCGCCCCGGCTTCGAACCTACCCCGTCTACACGGTCATCTCGGAGAAGATTCACGCTATCGCATTGCTCGGCATGACCAACAGCAGGGTCAAGGACTACTTCGATCTCTGGGTGCTGTTTGACCGCGAGCCCCTGAACATGAAGACGCTCGCTCAGGCGCTCGCGGCAACCTTCTCGCGGCGCGGTACGGCAGTGCCAACCGAACTGCCCGCCGGCCTGACCTACGAATTCGCGAACGATCCAACACGCCGGGCGCTTTGGACTGCGTTTCTGAAGAAGAACGAGCTAGAAATGATTCCGCTGGAGGATGTGATCGTTCAGATACGGGCGTTGATCGAGCCAACGCTGCGACTGGCTTCCCGCAGCGGTTGACGCTCTGCTTCGGGCCGATATTCGCTGGGGTGCCGAGTGCGATGAAGGCATCGCCGGCGGCCGGCAGCGCAGGAAACGCAGCGAAGTCGAAGCCGGCCAATGAACGCTACTATTGCCGTTTGAAGTAGACACTTCGATTCTAGTAGACAGACCTACTATGTAACCGGCTGACTTCAAAGGGGAAAATGGTGGGCGATACTGGGATCGAACCAGTGACTTCCACCGTGTGAAGGTGGCACTCTACCGCTGAGTTAATCGCCCAAGGTGCAACTGCAGGAGGCGCGCATTCTATCGGCGCGCCCTGACCCGGTCAACGCGCGGCGGTCCGAAGGGGGATCAAGATTCCCGCGGGTGGGTGGGCACGCCGACCTGCTGTGCGAGCTTGCCGACGAGGGCGCCAAGCACTGCGGGGCGGTCGTGTTCGGGCGTGGCATCGACTTCGGCGGCGTAGGCGTCGTAGCGCCGGTCCATTTCGAGCTGGGGACTGGGCGGAATGGCGATCCGCGCGCGTTCCGCGTCGCCTCCGGCAAGCGCTGCCACGATGGCGGCTTCGGCAAAGGCTGGATCGACCCCCATGCAGCGTGCGAGCACGTGGCCGTCCGGACGAAAGACGTAGGTGGCGCTGTCAGCGACGCCGTAGCGCGCGAAGAGGTCGGGCGCCGCGGCACGATCAATGGTGACGACGTCGGTTTCCACTGTCGCTTTGACTGCGGGTCCGGAGGCGCCGAAATACGCGACCGTGAACCGTCCCCGCAGGTGGTCG
>CAYHDD010000509.1:0-3145 GCA_964355195.1 uncultured Rhodoferax sp.
TCACGTCGATGAAGGGCACCATATTGATTTCGTTGATGGTGCGCCGACCACGTCCCCGGCTTACCAGCGATGGCATCTCAGAGCCCCTTCATTGACCGGAGGCGGAATGCGCGCCAACGTTGCGTTGCAGGATGTTGGAGAACTCCTCGATGAAGGTCTCCAGCCGGATGGCGATGCGGTCAATGTCACGCGCGAACAGGTTGTAGGCGTAGACCGCCGGAATCGCTGCAAACAGGCCGATGGCGGTGGCGACCAGGGCCTCGGCGATGCCGGGTGCCACGGTCGACAGCGTCACCTGCTGGAGCGAGGCCAGGCCGCTGAAGGCATGCATGATGCCCCACACCGTGCCCAGCAGGCCAATGTAAGGCGAGAGGGAACCGACCGAGGCCAGAAACGACAGATTGCTTTCAATCACGTCCATCTCACGCTGGAAGCTGGCGCGCATGGCGCGGCGTGCGCCGTCCATCAGGGTGCTGGCGTCAGTGATGCGCTTCTCGCGCAGCTTCTGGTATTCGCGCATGCCGCTGGCAAAAATGCGCTCCATCGGGCCAGCATGGCGTGCGTTCTTGGCGGCCGCACCAAACAGGTCGTTCAGGCTGGTGCCGGACCAGAACTCGCGCTCGAACCTCTCGTTGAGCGACTTCACCCGGTTCAGGGCAAAGAGTTTGCGAAAGATCGCGGCCCAGCTGGAGACTGAAATCAGCACCAGCAGCAGGATCACCAATTGAACGACCAGGCTGGCGTTGAGCACCAGATGGAGAATCGAAAGGTCTTGGTTCATTTCAGCAGTTCCAGAATGCTCGGGGGCAGGCGCGTCGGTTTGTAGGTGCTGGCCGCGACCCAGGCGACTCGGACACTGGCCTCGCACAGGAGGGTTGTGCCCGAGTCGGCCTTGAGCCACGCAGCCTGCTGTATTGTCAGGCCAGCGCGACCGATTTCAGTCGGCTCGGCTGTAACAAGAAGTTGATCGTCCAGACGTGCCGGGCGCAGGTACCGCAGATTCGCTTCGGCCACGACGAAAATGGCACCGCTGCGTTCACGCAGCGTGCTTTGCTCGATGCCGAGCGAGCGCAGCCACTCGGTGCGGGCACGCTCGAAATACTTCAGATAGTTGGCGTAGAAGACGATGCCACCGGCATCCGTATCTTCCCAGTAGACGCGCAGCGGCCAGGCAAAACTCTTCTTGTCGGGTGCGGCTGCGGTCATGACAGCAGGGCGATCAGCTTCATGCGCGTGTCTGCCCCCGGTCGGCGTTGACCTCGTCAGGACGCAAGTGCGGCGCCAGTTTGTTCAGCACGGCATTGACGTACTTGTGGCCGTCGGTGCCGCCAAATTCCTTGGCCAGCTCGATGCACTCGTTGAGCACCACGCGCCAGGGCACGTCCAGGCACTGCTTGAGCTCGAAGCAGCCGATCCACATCACGGCGTGCTCGATCGGCGAAATCTCGGTCAGTGGGCGGTCCAGCAACGGCACGAACAGCGCGTCCAATTCGCCGCCCTGCTCGACACAGCCATACAGCAGGGTCGAAAAGTGCAGTGAGTCGGCCTTCGGAAAGCCGGCTAGCTCGCGCGTGAAGGCATCGATCTCGGCAGCCAGGTTTTGTCCGACCAGACTCTGGTAGAGGGCCTGCAACGCGAATTCACGCGCCCGCGTGCGACCGGATTTGGCGCTGGCCTTGCGTGCTCCGGTGGCAGTCAGTCCAGTGCGGCTTTGTCGCGGTGGGCGTGTCGATTTGTCTTGGATCGAGGTCATCAAATTTCTTCCAGCAGGTTGGCCATTTCCACGGCGACACGGGCCGCGTCGCGCCCCTTTTCAATTTGGCGGGCAACGGCTTGTTCCATGTTCTCGGTGGTCAAAATAGCATTGGCGATCGGCAACTGGTAGTCCAGAGCGACCCGCGCAACGCCAGCGCCGGACTGATCGGCGACCAGCTCGAAGTGGTAGGTTTCACCTCGGACGATGCAGCCCAGTGCAATCAGTGCGTCGTAGCGGGACTTCTCGGCCATCGCCATCAGTGCCAACGGCACCTCCAGCGCGCCCGGCACCTGCACCAGGTCGATGTTCTTTTCGGCGACGCCGAGCTCCAGCAGTTCGGCCATGCATGCCTGCGCCAGCTGATCCGTGACGGCTGCGTTGAAGCGCGCCTGCACCAGGCCAATGACCAGGCGTTTGCCATTCAAGCGTTTGTCGTTAGGGGGGGGTGTACCTTTGTCGGCACCAAACATGGGGGAGCTCCTGAGTTGTTGGGGGTCGGCGCGGCGGCGTGGTGGCAAGCGATACGCCATCCGCAATAGGGTTAGTGACTCACATAGCCGACGATTTCGAGTCCGTAGCCGGCCATGCTGGGCAGGCGCCGTGGGTTGCCCATGAGCCTCATTTTGTGGACGCCGCACTCGCGCAGGATCTGGGCACCCATGCCGTAACTGCGCAGGTCCAGGCGCTCACGGTCGGGGCCGTGGCTGGCGCGGGCTGTGCCTTCAAACTGGGCCAGCAGTTGTTGGGCACTTTCGCCGCAGTTGAGCAATACCAGCACGCCCTGGCCCTCTGCCGCGATGCGCGCCAGGCTGGCGTCCAGGCTCCAGGAGTGCATGGCACGTCCGACTTCCAGCGCGTCCAGTACGGATAGCGGTTCGTGCACCCGTGCGACGACCGTGGCGCTGGCCTCCCATTGCCCCATCACCAGCGCCAGATGAACGCCGCGCGTGATCTTGTCTCTGAAGGCGTGCGCCGTGAATTCGCCGACCGTGGTCTTGAGCTTGCGTGAGCCGACTTTTTCAACCAGCGACTCGACCCGGCTGCGATGCTCGATCAGATCGGCAATGGTGCCGATCTTCAAACCGTGCTGCGCTGCAAAAAGCTGCAAGTCGGGCAGTCGGGCCATGGTGCCGTCGTCGTTCATGATTTCGCAGATGACCGCTGCCGGACTGCAACCGGCCATGGCCGCCAGGTCGCAACCGGCCTCGGTGTGACCGGCGCGCATCAGTACACCGCCGTCCACCGCTTGCAGCGGGAAAATATGACCCGGCTGCACCAGGTCTTCTGGGCTCGCCTGCTTGGCCACGGCCGCCTGCACGGTACGGCAGCGGTCGGCCGCAGAAATGCCGGTGCTGACGCCTTCGGCGGCCTCGATGGAGACGGTAAAGG
>CAYHDD010000510.1:0-3144 GCA_964355195.1 uncultured Rhodoferax sp.
ATCACCGCCTACTCTCTGCAAAACCACTTGCGCACGACCGTGAAGGATGTTGGTCAAATCGAAATCGATGAAATCTATGTCGGCATTGACCGTCATGGCCGCCAGTTTGTGGTGCCCGTCCAAGCCAAAGGCGGCACCGACAAACATGGCGTCGTGCAGACCCAGCAGGACGTGGCCTTTTGCAAGCAAGCGTTCAAGAACCTCGTATGTCGGCCGGTGTCAGCCCAGTTCATGTCCGATCAGCGCATCGCCATGTTCGAGCTGACCGTCATCGACGGCGTGATCAAAGTGGTGGACGAGAAGCATTACCAGCTGGTTGGCGCGAAGGCCATTACGCCAGATGACTTGCTGGCTTACGGGGTACGCGGCGGACCGTCGTAAACCATCTCGATATTCGACTTGCGTTCAGCGGTTCATAAGCACCAAGGCGGTCACCACCTCCCCGCCGGCGCGCGACCCGGCTCAGTCGCCCCGGACAACCTGCGCAACATGGCCGTCGAGCAGTCTGGCGGAATCGGGCACGAGCGGCTGTGGATCTGGATGGACAAGCACGGTCTGACGCAAGAACGCGCTGCTGTCGCAATGGGCGTTTCCCGGCGGATGCTCAACTACTACCTGTCTGGCGCCAAGCCTATCCCCAAAACCGTCTGGCTGGCCTGCCTTGGCTGGGAGACCACGCGCACGAAGCCACGGCGGGTTAAACACAACCAGAGTACCGCTGCTCATGTCTGAGGTAATACGACGGTCTCAAAGAGACACTTTGCTGCCGGTCACGGGGAAATTCCGTAAGTCAAGTACGCTGCGAAAGCTGGCGTAGCATTGGGGCTTTTCGAGGGGATTCCCCCAAAATTAACTGTCCATGCACGTAAGGAGCCAACTTGTCGCAATCGATTGGACTCGTGTCTATATTGGTTAGGGACTACGACGAGGCAATCGCCTTTTACGTTGGCGTCCTTGGCTTTACCCTCATTGAAGACACACCAATACCAAAGCAAAGGAAGCGTTGGGTTGTGGTCGCTCCGAGTGGCACTAGCGGCGCCCAGGTATTGCTGGCCAAGGCTTCGAATGACCAGCAGGTTCCTCTTGTTGGAAATCAAACAGGCGGCCGCGTGTTCTTGTTTCTTTACACAGACGATTTTGAACGTGATTACGCCGAATATCAAAGCCGTGGCGTCAAGTTTGTGCGAGGAAAGGCGCAGGAGCCTTACGGCACAGTAGCTGTCTTTTTAGACCTTTACGGAAATCATTGGGACTTAATCGAATTGGTCAATGGCAAGCCACGACCTGCCTTGATCGTTCAATCAGACCTGCTGACGGACTTGGAGAACGTTGTGCTGTGCCCGGTAACGAGCGACCTGCGCAACGCAGCGTTTCGCGTCACCATTGAGCCGAGTTCGGCCAATGGCCTGCGCACGCTCTCCCAAGTCATGATCGACAAGCTTTCGACCTGCCGCGTAGTCGAATCAGCGAACCGTTTGGCAGCCTCGATAACGAGAGGATGAGGGCGGTGGACAGGGCGTTGCTGCTGGTCATTGGGCTTGTCTGACGCTCTTGTCCAAATGGCAGTTGGTGCCAGCCAGAACTCATTGATCGACGCGCCCGCCGTGCCGAGCGCCAGCCCATGGCACTTGTAGGCGTCGCAGTACAAGAATTGGCTCGCGGGAGAACGAGGCAAGCCGTAGCACCGGTTTGGCAGTTTTCAAAAGTTCCACGTGCTGGCGAGATACGCCATGCCGCGCGTCGGTAGTTGCGTCAACACGGCACTTGCAGGGCCAGCGTAGGCACGCAGGCCGCCCTGTACTTGAACCCGGTCGCCCTGCCAGTTCAGCGAAGCAGTCCAGACCTGCCCTCGGTCGACCGGCGCATAAAGCAAGTCCAGCGCCGGTTGCCAGCCCTCGTGCTGCCAACTCAGGCGCACGAACAGGTTGCTGCGGCGCAGATTCTGGGACACGCTGAAAGCCTGCGCCTGCCACGCCAGATTGCCGGCCACGGCTGGTGTCGGCGCCCCTTGACCAACCAGCGCAACAAGCTTTGCGTTGCGACCGGCCCAGGCCTCCCACTGTGCGTCTGCGAGCGCAGCGCCATCCCACCAGGCTTCTGCCAGCAGACTGAGCTGATGTTCGTTGGTCCAGGTGCCACCCAGCAACAACTGCTTGACGCCCGACTCGCTGCGCGGCCGCCAGGGGTTGCTGAGTGTCACTCCGGAGATCGCGGGATCGATCGCCTGACTGTCCAGGCGCTGAAGGTAACGCGCCGAGGCGTGCAGCTCCAGCGCATCACTGGCGACCCAGGCGACCGCCGCACCGACGCTGGCACCGCTGTGTGCACCCAGGCGAGCAAAAGCATGCCAATCGACCGACCCATCACGCCGGTATGCGCGCAGCGCCAAGGCCGGCTCGTTGGCACCCAGAGCGCCAGAGTCGGACGTCGGGTTGACCCAGACCCAGGACCACGCGGTGTCGGCGCTGAAATGCTCGGCCATCAGCAACGGACGTCCCTCCAGCGTGCTGCTCAGCAAGGTGCGCCGCTCCTCCTGCGCCACCATGTCGTTCGGTCGAAAGGCGTAGCCAACATCCCAGGCAACGATCTTCTTGCCGACACTGAACTGCCAGGCGCCGCCATCATGCGAGGCATAGAGTTCGTTGATCCAGGCACGGCTGTCAAGCGCGCTGCCTTCGAGACGCTGCTGACGCAAGGTCACGACACTGCTCAAGCCAGCGCCGTTGGCGCGCAGTTCGGTCTCCAGCGTGGCGCCGTTGCCCGCCACTGGGGCCGTTCCCGGCTGCAACGCGTTGGCAGCAACCAGCGGACCGGCGCTGTTGCTGTCGCGCTGATCCCATTGCAGGCGAAGCTGACCGCTGAATTGCGCGGCGCCGGCTGCCGTCTGTGCGTTGCCGCTGGTGGCGCAGCACAGCGCCAGCGCGCCTAGCAACCCTACGCGCTTGCCTGCACGGCATCCCGCAGGCAAAGTCCGATCGGCTCCAAGAGTCATGCCTCGCATGGCCTACTCCAGCGGCGGGTTGCGAACCAGGAACATCGGGTTCAACCACTCGGCAGGCACCTGACGCTCCTTGCGGCTGTGGTAACGTACATGGGTCGGCTTTTGGTAGCTGGCCTGATCGGCGTGCACCATCTCGATTAGCA
>CAYHDD010000511.1:0-3144 GCA_964355195.1 uncultured Rhodoferax sp.
TGGCAAAACACGTTGACCGCTGGTCGGGCGGCGATGGCAGCAATTGCCGCCTGCTGGTCGGTATGCATGTCACTCCGACTGAGGAACTGCGCCAGGCGCTCCGCACAACCGGCGACGAAGGTGTACTTGACAACCAGACCGCCATCCGCGAAAGGCGCCGCATCGCCGAAGAATTCCGTCAGCAGCTAACCTATGGCGTGCCGACCAACGACGACGAAACCGCACTCCGTCAACTTGCTGGGCAAATCCATAGCAAGAAACTGGTGGTCAAGGTCTATCTGCGCCACCCCCTCCACGCCAAGCTCTACCTGCTGCATCGGCAGGACGCCAACAATCCCGTCACCGGCTTTCTGGGCAGCAGCAACCTCACCCTTGCCGGGCTCGCAAAGCAGGGCGAGTTGAATGTCGATGTTCTTGAGCACGACGCCTGCAACAAGCTGGTGGATTGGTTCGAGGATCGCTGGGGCGACCGCTGGTGTATCGACATCTCCAAGGAACTTGCGGACATCATCGACGAAAGCTGGGCCGGCGAGCGTCTGGTGCCGCCGCATCACGTCTACCTCAAGATGGCCTACCACCTAGCGCAGGAAGCCAGGGCAGGGCTTTCCGAGTTCCATATCCCTTCTGTCTTCGGAAACACCCTGTTCGACTTTCAGGTGGCCGCTGTCAAGATCGCCGCCCACCATCTCAACAAACGTGGCGGCGTCTTGATTGGCGACGTGGTGGGCCTCGGCAAATCCCTGATGGCCACCGCGTTGGCGAAAGTATTTGAGGACGACTACCACACCGAAACTCTCATCATTTGCCCGAAGAACCTGGTGCCGATGTGGGAGGACTACGCCCATCGCTACCACCTGCATGCCAAGGTGTTGTCGCGGTCCAGAGTGTTGACCGAGCTACCCGAGAAGACCCGGCGCTACCGCGTTGTACTCATCGACGAATCCCATAACCTGCGCAACAAGGAAGGCAAACGCTGGAAGGTGATTCGAGGCTACATCGAGCGCAACGATAGCCACTGCATTCTGTTGTCGGCCACGCCCTACAACAAGACCTATCTCGACCTCTCGTCGCAACTCTCGCTGTTCCTGCGTGAAGACGCCGACATCGGCGTTCGCCCTGAGAAGCTATTGGCCGAACTCGGTGGCGAACATGAGTTCATCCGCCGCCACCAGTGCCCGGTGCGTTCGCTCGCCGCGTTTGAGAAAAGCACCGACCCCGACGATTGGCGCGATCTGATGCGGCTCTACATGGTGCGTCGCACACGCGGCTTCATCATGCAGCATTACTCCGAGCAGGATGAGCGTGGCAAATACCTGAAGTTCGCCGACGGCACCAAGTCCTATTTCCCCAAGCGTGTGCCGAAAAATCTGAGCTTCGCCATCAACGATGCTGATCCCGCTGACCCTTACGCCCGGTTCTATTCAGACAAGGTGGTCGGCACGATCAACGCGCTGACCCTGCCGCGCTATGGCCTGGGCAACTACATCGCCGAGCAGCCTAAGACCCCGCCGACGCCGCATCAGGACAAGATCATCGATGGCCTGTCGCGAGCCGGCACGCGCCTAATGGGGTTTTGCCGCACCAACTTGTTCAAGCGGCTGGAGAGCGCCGGCCCGGCCTTCCTGTTATCCATTGAACGGCACATTCTGCGCAACTTCATCGTGCTGTATGCCATCGAACAGGGGTTGGACATCCCGCTGGGAACTCAAGGTGCCGAACTCCTCGACACGCGCTTTCACGATGAAGACCCTGAAGATGCGATGGCCGCCGACAGTAATGACGACATGGATGAGGAAGTCGCCGACGACCCCGAGATTGTCGCGCCCACCACCAACGGCCTGCGCTCCGAAGCCGACTACCGCGAACGCGCCGCCAAAGCCTACACGGCCTATGCGCACACCTTCAAAGGGCGCTTCAAATGGCTGGCAAGCACACTGTTCATCAAAGACTTGAGCAATGACCTGCTGGCCGATTCATTGGCCTTGCTCGACGTGCTCAAGCAATGTGGCGATTGGAATCCCGATCACGATGCCAAGCTCGCCCAACTGGTCAAGCTCGCCAGTCAAAAGCACGGTAAGGAAAAACTGCTGGTATTCACCCAGTTCGCCGACACGGCGCGCTACTTGAAAAGCCAGTTGGCCGCTCGCGGCATCAAGCAGATTGAAGAGGCCACCGGCCAAAGCGCCGACCCCACGCACCTCGCTTGGCGATTTTCTCCGGTGTCAAACGACAAACGCGATGCCGTCAAGGCGGCCGATGAACTGCGCGTGCTGATCGCCACCGACGTACTCTCCGAAGGCCAGAACCTTCAGGATGCCCACATCATCGTCAACTACGACCTGCCCTGGGCCATCATCCGGCTGATCCAGCGGGCCGGCCGGGTGGATCGCATCGGGCAACAGTCAGACACGATTCTCTGCTATTCCTTCGTGCCGGCCGATGGCATCGAGCGCCTCATCAAATTGCGCTCACGGGTGCGCCAGCGTCTGATTGAAAACCGCGAAGTCGTTGGCTCCGACGAAACTTTTTTCGACGACGACAAGGACGACGATCTCATCCGCGATCTCTACACCGAGCAGAACGGCATCCTCGACGACGATGGCGACACGGAGGTGGACCTGGCGTCCTACGCCTATCAAATCTGGAAGAACGCCACCGACGCCGATCCCTCGCTGGTGGCCAAAATCGAAACCCTACCCAACGTGGTGTTCGCCACCAAGGCACACACCGTTATGCCCTCCGCACCCAAGGGCGTGCTCATCTACATGCGCACTGCCCAGGGTAACGATGCACTGGCCTGGATGGACGAAGCCGGCCAACCCGTGACCCAGTCCCAACTCACGATCTTAAAAGCGGCTGCCTGCTCGGCAGATACAGAAGCCTTGCCGCGTATGGAAGCGCACCATGCGCTCACCCAGCAAGGGCTGGCGCACATCGTTGCCGAAGAGAAAACCTTCGGTGGCGCACTCGGTCGTCCCTCCGGCGCGCGCTTCAAGGCTTACGAGCGGCTCAAGCGCTACCGCGACAGCATCGGCAACAAGCGCGATCTGTTCAATACCGACGAGCACATCCGCCGCATCGAACGGGCACTGGAAGAAATCTACCGCTTCCCGCTCTACCAGACCGCGACCGACACCCTCAACC
>CAYHDD010000512.1:0-3143 GCA_964355195.1 uncultured Rhodoferax sp.
ACAAAAATCCACGCCCGTGACGGTTGAGTTGACCAGTCGAGGCCGCTTGAATCTGCACAAATTCGATGACAAACTGCGGGCCCAGCTGGAGGCATATCTGGTGGCCGTCGGCATTCTGCAAAGTTCGCAGACTTTATCGGCGCATGAAGACACAGCCGGTGAAAGGCCTGACCTGATTGACGAGCGCGAAATTGAGCAAGGTCAGTAACGCTGACGCTTGGACGTTGGCGTGCAGGCTTTTTGGTGCCGACAGTCCAAGGTTTGAATCAACTTGCTCTGCCGTGGAGCGTGATGCCTTGGTCGAACTCAAAAACCTGCGCTTGGTCAAGCCGCACAAGGTCGATTGCCGGTTCTTAATGTGTCCGTATTGCAACCTGCAGCGCGGGCAAGTCGTTCAGACGGGCGGTTCTCTTGTGTGCCAATGTCCTGACTGCGGTGCCATACCCATTGACGAGGTAGATCGGCAGGCGTGGACGTTCGATGCGGATGTATTGATCCGAAAACTGCGCACTTCACTGAACATTCCCATGCAGCAGGCGACTGTGGCGATCACCAGCAGCATGTGGAACATTGGCATGCATCAACGGCATCCGGTCATATTGGCACGCAGCCTTGATCTTGTGCTTCAAAAGCCGTCATTGCTGGGGCGTGTGCGTAATGGCGCGACACCCTGGCTGTTGACGCCGAAGCCACTGCGTGACCAAGAAGACGACCCATTGGCGAGTGCCGGATTCTGGCTCCCTCTGGAGGAACGTTTTGCGCTGTACGGCGGACAAATCCGATTTATCGCACCAGGAACGGCACCAGAGGTCATGCCGCATGACACAACCGAAGCAGTCAACGGCCCCTTTTCTGCGGACTTCCGGTGGGTTCATTTGGCGGGCGACAACTCAGCCATTGCATTGTCGCCAGCGCAAGCTGAGGTATTTCGTGTTCTGTGGCAGCTTGGCGGCCAGGGCCTTGAAGGGCACATGGTCATGTCGCGCGCAGAGCTGTCGAGCGCAAAGCCGATTGATGTGTTCAAGGTTCAATCTCAGAACAAGAATAAGCCAGAGTATGAGGATCCGTTGCGAGCGTACAAAACGTTGGTAAGCGTCACCAGAGCTGGCATCTACGCCATGCCCTGCGCCGCGCAAAAAATTCATTGATCGGATTCTTCACCATTTGAAACGGCGAGCCCTTGCAGCTCGCCGTTTTCATTTCAGTGGCAGTGGCGAACTCGAACTTTCAACCCAGTTCGCCACCCAGTCCATTAACAGTTCGCCACTCAAATTTGACACTGCAAGCGTTGTTCCTCAACTTAATGAAAGGGGTACCAATGCTGCAATCAACATCAGCAAATTACGGCCATTCCGCCTCCTTGGCGCTGCCTGCAAAGGTGGCTCCGCACGAGCGGCGTGTGCTGTCGGAAAACGAACTGGCGCAACGTTGGGGCATCAGTCCCAAGACGCTCCAACGCTGGCGCTCTGAAGGACGTGGCCCGCACTATTACAAGCTCTCAAAAAGAGTGACGTATCCGCTCGAGACGGTGACCGAGTACGAGCATGGGGCGCTGCATGTGTCGACCTCGGAACGCGTGGCGAAGTGAGGAGGACATGAATATGACCGATCTCACCATCTTTCCTGCCGACATCGCCGAGATGTCCGTGAGCCAACTGGCCCAGCTGACACCCGCTCAAAAACTTGAAGTGGATGTCAATCTGGACAAAGCCATTGCCTGGCTCAAACAAGCCCGCACCAAGTTCGATGCGGCTTTAAAGCAGTGCTACGAAGAACAGGCCAAAGCCGCATTGCTGGAATCCGGCCGTGATTTTGGCACCGCCCACATCACTGACGGATCCCTGCGCATCAAGTTTGAGCTTCCCAAAAAAATCACCTGGGACCAAAAGCAACTGGGCGAGATCGCAGAGCGCGTCGTGGCATCTGGCGAGCAAGTCAAGAGCTACATCGACATCAAGTTGTCTGTCTCTGAGTCCCGCTACACAAATTGGCCACCGGCGTTGCAGCAGCAGTTTTCCACCGCCCGCACGGTTGAGCCCGGCAAACCAACTTTCACCCTTTCCATTGACCCACTGGAGTCCTGATCATGTCCCAAATCATCCCATTTGAATTTGAAAGTCACGCCCTGCGCGTCAACCTGGACGCCGCTGGGCAGCCTTGGTTTGTCGCCGCTGACGTGTGCGCGGCACTCGATTTGCCAGAAACCCACAAAGCCATTGCCCGTTTGGATGATGACGAAAAGGGTCGGAATTCAATTCCGACCCCTGGAGGTCAGCAAGACATGTCGGTGGTCAATGAGTCAGGCCTTTACAACCTGGTGCTGGGCAGTCGTAAGCCCGAGGCCAAGCGGTTCAAGCGCTGGATCACCCATGAAGTTCTGCCCTCCATTCGCAAGACCGGGTCCTATGCGTCAGTCACGTCGGTGGCCGCATTGCCATCGCCAACCCAGGATCGGGTGTCATCGCTACTGCTGATTGGCGAAGCGGTGGCCAAGGTTCCCGGTGTCAAGCATGGCATTGCCATGGCTGCAACGTTGACTTGCATTCACGAGAACACAGGCCTTTCCATGGAAACCATGCGTCGTGCGCTGCCCGCAAACGACGAGCCAATTGCAGCCATGAACCCGACCAAGCTGGGCCAGCAATTGGGTATGGCCGCTCGAAGCGTCAATGCCCGCTTGGCTGCGATGGGCTTGCAACTGCGCAATGACCGTGACGAATGGGAATTGACGGAGACTGGTCAGGCGTGGGGCGAAGCCCTGCCGTACTCGCGCAATGGCCACTCGGGTTACCAGATTCTCTGGAATCCGGCGGTGATCGATCAGATGAAAGAGGTGGCTTAAATGGCGCTTCCTATCATCACTGCCGATCAGCGTCGCGCCCAGCGCCGTGGGGTCAAGATCGTCATTCTGGGCGTGAGTGGCATCGGAAAAACGACCCAGCTGAAATCCCTCGATACCCATTCCACCTTGTTCATTGACTTGGAGGCTGGTGACTTATCGGTGTCCACTTGGGATGGCGACTGCCTGCGGCCGCGCACCTGGCCCGAGTTTCGCGATCTGGTGGTCTATCTGGCAGGGCCCAACCCGGCGCTGCCCGAACAGTCACCGTTCTCTCAAGCTCATTTCGATCATGTCTGCTCGC
>CAYHDD010000513.1:0-3140 GCA_964355195.1 uncultured Rhodoferax sp.
GGGCCGCCCCCAAGCAAGCTCGCACCGCAGTGCGCAGCACGAAGGTACTCCAGTGAGCTTGGTGCCCGTGCCGACATGATCGCCGTTTTGCAACGCGTTCGCCAGGCGCGTGTCGAGGTCGGCGGCCAGGTGGTGGGCGCCATCGGTGTTGGCTTGCTGGTCTTGTTGTGCGCTGAGCGTGGCGACAGCGAAAACCAGAGCGACGGGATGCTGGGCAAGATTCTGAAACTGCGCATCTTCAGCGACGACGCCGGCAAGATGAATCGCAGCCTGCAAGACCTTGACGGGCAGGGTGTGGCTGGCGGTCTTCTGGTGGTCAGCCAATTCACGCTTGCGGCCGATGCCTCGCGCGGCAATCGACCGAGCTTTACGGCGGCGGCGCAGGCCGATCTGGGCCGCAAACTGTACGAGTATTTTGTGTCCCAGGCCAGATTGCTTCACGCAGATGTTCAGACCGGCCAGTTTGGTGCCGACATGCAAGTGCACCTGGTCAACGATGGGCCGGTGACGATCCCACTGCGCATGGCACCTGAGCCAAGTCAAATGCCGGCGGTTTAGGCAAGTGCTTACAGAGGCGGCGATGACATAATTGGTTCGGTGCATCGGCTCGTCTTAGAGCCAACTTGGCAAATGCCGAAAAACAGCCTCAAACTCAGATTCAGTTTGTACATGGTCGTTGTCCTTTCAGCGGCGATGCTGGCGTTTACGCTGCTGATCCTCAAGCACCGGCAGGATGACCTGCAGAGCGTGGTGGCAGCACATGTCACACAGATTTCCGAAATGGTGGTTGCCAGCACCCGCTACACAATGCTGGTCAACAATCGGGACGTCGTTGCGAAGATCATCGAGGACATCGGCAAGCAAAAGGGCATTGAGCGCGTCCGGGTCATCAGCAAGGATGGCACCATCATCCACTCCAATCGCAAGGCAGAGGTGGGTCGATCTGTCGAGCAGCGAGACGGGCCCTGTATCAGCTGCCATCAGACCAGCCAGGCCTTGAAGCATGTTCCTGACGATCAGCGTTGGAAGATCATCGAGATGTCGGGCGGGCATCGGGTGCTTGGCACTATGCAGGCCATCCGCAATGAGGCGTCGTGCGCCACGGCGTCTTGCCATGAACACCCAGCCAGCCAGTCGGTGTTGGGTATCGTGGATGTGGCCTATTCTCTCGACGAGATGGACCAGGGCATGGAGTCGCACGCGTTGCACGTGATGGGCATTTCGACCGGCTTCATCCTGCTTTTTGCGCTCACGATCGGTGGCCTGCTTCAGCGCCTGATCTATCTCCCCTTGAAGGATCTGGAATCGGGTGCCGAGAAGGTCAGCGCTGGCCAACTGGAGCACTCCATTCCAGTGCGCAGAGAAGATGAGTTCGGTCGGGTGGCGAGCTCCTTCAATCACATGACCTCGGCACTGTGGGAGTCACGGCAACAGATGCAGGATCTGGTGCAAACACTCGAGCTGAAAGTGACCGAGAGAACCCAGGAACTGCTGGCCGCCAAGGCCGAGGTGGCGCAGGGTGAAAAGCTCGCGTCGATCGGTGTGCTGGCATCCGGGATTGCCCATGAATTGAACAACCCGTTGACGGGCGTATTGACCTTCACGTCGCTGCTGCGCAAGAAGGCAGCTGATGGGAGCGAGGATGCGCAGGACCTGGACCTGGTTATTCGAGAAACCAAGCGCTGCGCCAGCATCATCCGGCGACTGCTCGACTTTGCACGCGAAAAAGTTCCGGTGCAAGGCTTCTTTAACCTCAATCAGGTGATTGAAGATACGGTCCGCTTCGTTGCACGGCCAGCCTCCTTGCAGCAGATCGAGATCGCGATGGACTTTGATCCGGCCCTGCCTCAGGTATGGGGTGACGCCGATCTGATCAAGCAGGTGATGTTGAATCTGCTGGTCAACGCCCAGCAGGCGATCAACGGCAAAGGCGGCATTACGGTGCAAAGTCGCACGCGCGTGACTGCGGGCGACACGCCGGGGCTTGACCCGGTGCCCAGCGTAGAAATTGCTGTCATCGATACCGGTTGCGGCATTGCCAAGGCCAATCTGGAGCGCATTTTTGACCCGTTTTTCACGACAAAAACAGTGGGCAAAGGCACTGGCCTGGGCTTATCGGTGAGCTATGGCATTATCAAAGCGCACGGTGGTCGCATCAGTGTTGAAAGTGTGGTCGGTGTCGGGACTACTTTTCGCGTGCGTCTGCCGGTGGCGCCACCCTCGAATGAATCCGATGTCAAACCTGCCGAGAGCACCCCATGAGCGCACGAATTCTGATTGTTGACGACGAAGAGATTGTGATTCGGAGCTGCCAGCGCATCCTGAGTGAATCCATCTACAGCGTTGACTCGGCTCAGGACGGAATGGAAGCATTGCGCATGGCTGATGAGAGTGAGTATGACCTGATCGTGCTCGACATCATGATGCCCGGCATGGATGGCCTTGAAGTCTTGCAGCAGGTCAAGGAACGCCATCCGGATGTCGATGTGATCATGGTCACTGGACTGTCGCAGGTTCAAACGGCGGTCAAGGCCATGAAGCTGGGTGCGCTCGATTACCTGCCCAAACCGTTTGACCCGGATGAGCTAAAGCACGTGGTTGATCGCGCGCTGGAACGCAGGCGTCTGATGCAGGAGAACCGCACGCTCAAGCAGGAAGTCGGTTCCAAGTACCATTTTGAAAACATCATCGGGTCGAGCGCACCGATGCAGGCGGTGTATGCCCTGATTGCCAAGTGCGCGCCAACCAGCACAACGGTTCTGATTACCGGGGAAAGTGGCACCGGCAAGGAAATGATTGCCCGCGCCATTCACTACAACAGCCTGCGCAAGGACCAGCCTTTTGTGACCGTCGATTGCAATACGCTGAGCGAGAACTTGCTCGAAAGCGAACTCTTTGGTCACACCAAAGGATCGTTCACCGGAGCGGTGGCGAACAAGCGTGGTATGTTTGAAGTCGCCAACAACGGCACTCTTTTTCTGGATGAATTTGGCAACATCCCCTTGTCTACGCAGGCCAAGCTGCTGCGCGTTATTCAGGAGCGCGAGTTCCGTGCGGTGGGCAGCACCGCAGTGCAAAAGACCAATGTGCGGCTCGTCACGGCCACCAACAAGGACCTCAAAGCTATGGTAGCCGAAGGT
>CAYHDD010000514.1:0-3138 GCA_964355195.1 uncultured Rhodoferax sp.
GCGGCTAACTCAAAAAGCCGGTTGAACGACAGAGAGAACTTAGCACTGTCCAGTTCTTCACTTATCAGGGATTTGTTCACAAAATGTATCGGTCAGTCTAGGTTGTGCAGTGGGTGAAGCTTTAGCGTAGCATACCGACGCGTCTTCACTCTCGCTTAAACGCCGGCCCACTCTCATGAAAACAGCACAGGACCTCGTCGGCATCGCCAAGTCCCGTATCCAGGAAGTACCGTTGGAGGATGCAGAGCAGGTCATACGCGAGGCGCTATCCATGGATCACGCGGTTTGCTGGAATTCAAACTCAGCAGCAGTCCTGAACTCAGTTCGCCCGACCTTAAGGTCGGGCTCTGTTGCAAGACCAGCGGTCGCGCCGCGCTGGCAGCCTGCGCCCTGCATGACATGGGTTACCTGCATGTCAAATCGATCAGCGGCGGCTTTGATGCCTGGGTCGCTGCCGGAAAACCGGTCATCAAACCCAGTCTGCCCGTCTTTGAACAAGCCAGTTTGTCCGAGATGATTACGGTGCCGACGCCAACCATCCATTCCTTTTTCGACCCCGCGACCTTTACCGTCAGCCACGTCGTCTCTGATCGCGTGACCTCACGGGCAGCGGTCATCGACAGCGTGCTCGACTACGACCCGAAATCGGGTCGCACATCGCATGCCAGTGCAGACCGGCTGATCGACTACCTGACGGCGCAGAGCCTGCAACTCGATTGGCTGCTCGAAACGCATGCCCATGCCGACCATCTGTCGGCGTCGGCATACCTGAAGGAAAAGCTCGGCGGCAAGGTAGCCATCGGGCGTCCGATCTGTGAAGTACAGACTGTCTTCAGGAAGATATTCAATGACATCGCGCAGGACTGCACGGGGGCTGATTTCGATCATCTGCTTGACGACGGCGAAATGCTGCGCATCGGCGACCTTGAAGTCCGTGTCATGCAGACACCGGGCCATACACCGGCCTGCCTGACATTTGTCATCGGCGCGGATGCGTTCATTGGCGACACTTTGTTTATGCCGGACTGTGGCTCGGCACGTTGCGACTTCCCTGGCGGCGACGCCGCCACCCTGTACCGTTCGATCCGCAAAATTCTGGCGCTACCGGCAAACACGCGTCTGCATTTGTGCCACGACTACCCGCCAGCCGGGCGTGAACCGGCATGGGTCACGAGCGTGGACAAGCAGCGCGAGAAAAACATTCATGTTCACGACGGTATTGACGAAGCCGGGTTTGTTGGCATGCGTGAGGCGCACGACCATATCCTGGCCATGCCAGTCCTGATCCTGCCAGCGGTGCAGGTCAATATCCGGGCCGGCAAACTTCCGGCGCCTGAAGACAACGGCGTCAGTTATCTCAAGATTCCGGTCAACTTCCTTTAAAAAGCCTGATGGAATCAGCGAGTCCCGCTCTCGCACTCACCCTGGGCTCCATCATCGGCATGGTGATGGCACTCACAGGTGCGGGCGGCGGCGTGCTGTCCATCCCGCTACTGGTCTTTGGTCTGCATCTGAACGTGCAACAGGCCGCGCCGGTAGGCCTGGTGGCAGTCGCTTGGCCGCCATGCTGGGTGCTGGGCTGGGCCTGCGCGCAGGCACTGGCCGGCACAGGCTTGATTGCCGGCATGCTCGGCGGTCTGCTCGGTGTCGGCGGAGGTTTTGTCATCATTCCGGCGCTCAAGCGCCACACGGATCTGGATATCCGCAGCATCCAGGCCACGTCGCTGGCCGTCATTGCCCTTGTATCCGTGAGCGCGATCACGGCCGCTGCCATGCATGCTCCTGTGCTCTGGTCTGTGGCCTGCCCTTTGCCGCTGATGCCGTGCTGTCCTTGCTGGCCGGGCAGCAAGTTGCCAAGAGACTAAGCGCTAGGCGTCTACACCAGGCGTTCTTTCCAGTCTGTAATCAAGCTGAATGGGATCTCCCCGGCCTTTAACTTCGGTACGAACCACCACCTCCATGTCGTCTGCTAGGGCTCTCGGCGGCTTGACCGTGAAGGTGAGATCATTTGCCAGCGCCACGGCACCTGCGTATGTGCGCACCACCAGAATTTTGAATTCTTCTTGCACTCGTTTTTGGTGTTATGTCGAAGCTTGCCGCCAGGTCGGTCCCACTGCTGCGGCCGTCATGCGCTTGAAGTTCAAATTCGGCATCAGTTTTGAATCTACGAGAGTAACGATCCGGGAAACGTCACCACTTCGAAGCGTCGGCAGCATCTTCCTGAGCGTGTGCAGGGAGGGACAGAAGGCCTGTCATCGAGACGACGAGAGCGGCAAAAAGGCGAATGAGTAGTGCACGAGTCATGATCCAACTTTCTTTATCAAGAGAACAAGTTGCAGGCAAGGTCTTGCGTGAACGCTGAAAATCTTGCCGAGTGCAATCTATTAGTAATTACTTATATAATATGGCAAGTCAATTCAAGCGCAACTTTCTTTATTGAGATGCCATGAACTTCTGGGATCAGCAATATTCAGAGCCGGACTTCAAGTACGGCACACAGGCCAACTGGTTTCTGCGCAATCAGGCGGCGCATTTTCACCCTGGTAGCGAGGTCTTGCTGCCAGGAGACGGGGAAGGACGCAACAGTGTGTGGTTGGCGCGGCGTGGACATCACATTACCGCGGTAGACAATTCCAGGGTGGGCCTGGACAAGGCAGCGCGGCTAGCGTCAGAAAATGGTGTTGCCGTTGCACTCATCGAGGCTGATCTGGAAAGTTGGGCTCCCACGCCTGACAGTTTTGATGCCGTCGTTCTAACCTACGTTCATCTGCCAGCCAGTTGGCGGCGCATCGCGCATCAGCGGCTCATTTCTGCATTGCGACCGGGCGGATGGTTGATTCTTGAAGCGTTTCATCCGCTGCAGCTTGGGCACAGCAGTGGCGGGCCCAAAAAAGAGGCTTTGCTCTACACGATCGACATGGTCCGATCAGACCTTGCCGGGCATCCGGAAGTTATCCTTGATGAGGTTCTTGCATGGGAAGACGAGGCTGATCTGGACGAGGGAACAGGGCATCAAGGCTCCGCCCACCTGACTCGCTATGTTGCCCACTGTGTCAAACCAAAGTAAATCCAACTCCGGAGATGCCATGAAGGCCTTTCAAGACTACTACCCGGAAAACGTTTCACACTGCTACGGCT
>CAYHDD010000515.1:0-3137 GCA_964355195.1 uncultured Rhodoferax sp.
TCCTGGCGGAAGTTTAGCAACTGCTCCTCGCTCAGGCGCCCTTCCAGGTAGGCACGGGCATAAACGCCGGGTGCCACATGACCTTGAATGTAGAGGCAGTCGCCGCCATGTTTCTCGCTTTCGGCATGCCAGAAATGGTTGAAGCCGGCACCAAACATATGCGCGAGCGAAGCGAAGGAACCAATGTGGCCACCCAGATCACCACCGTCCACCGGATGATGGCGATTCGCCTTGACCACCATGGCCATGGCGTTCCAGCGCATGTAGGCACGCAGGCGCTCCTCGATTTCAATGTTGCCAGGGCAGCGCTCCTCCTGCTCCGGCGTGATGGTGTTGACGTAGGCCGTGTTGGCCGAAAACGGCATGTCGATGCTGTTCCGACGCGCATGGTCGAGCAGTTGTTCGAGAAGAAAGTGGGCGCGCTCGGGACCCTCGCTCTGGATGACCGCTGACAGTGCGTCCATCCATTCTCGGGTTTCCTGGTGGTCCGCGTCGTGCGCCGCAATGCCACCTCTGATTTCGGAATCTGCTGCCATGTTGTCTCCTGAATATGTGTAATTTAGTGCAGTTTGCGAATTCTCTCACAGTTTTGGCAAAATTCCAAATTATGCTATCGCATTTCATATAACGATATAGGTCCAAACGAACGATGCCGAACTCCAACCACCATGTGCGCTTTCAGCTTGCCGTGCAATGCCTGTTCTTGCTGCCCTACCCGGTTGAATATTTCTCTGAGGAAGTGAAGACCTGCAAAGTCAATCGTGACACCCGCGCGAGACTCCCGCCAGCAGCGCCGACGCGTCAATCGCTGCGAGCGACGACCCGTACCACACCTTGATGCAGGAACCCGGTCGCCCGCGCCTTCAGGTTGAGGAAATGAAGGACGGCTGAGCGGTTCAGCCGCGCAGCGAAAACTCAGCTTGTGCGCTCCCAAATCGTCAATTCAGAGCAACTGTGCTGAAGTTCTCTTCGGGTTTCACGGATCACAAACGGAACATCAATCGGTCCCTGCAGCAATCTGAAATGCGGTGAAAGTGCCGCCTTGAGACCATCAAGAGTTGAAACATTTTCCCCATCCTTCTTGAAACCGCCCAACCACTGCTCGCGTGGCGTGTGCTCCTCCAGCCAGGTGTAAGGCGACGCAATCAACAGCAAGCCGCCCAAATTCAGGCGCTCATGCACTGACGTCAAAAATTTCGAAGGACTGTACAAGCGGTCTATCAGGTTCGCAGCCAGGATCAAGTCATAGTTGGCAAAATGCGGTTTCAGATTGCAGGCGTCACCCTGGAAGAATGACACCTTGGCTCTGGTCTTCTCCAGACCCAGATCGGCGAGCCTGCGCTCACGGTAGGAAATCAGATCGCCCTCATCAACCACCGTATAACGGATCACGCCCTGACTCGCCAACTGAACGCCAAGGTCGATGAAGCGGGTTGAAAAGTCGATGCCGGTGACCTGTTCAAAATGTTGGGCCAGTTCAAAGCTCGCTCGACCGGTAGCACAACCCAGATCCAGCGCGCGTGCGGCCGGCTTCGCTCCCATCGCCTGGATGGCAAGCTGGGCCAGTTTCTTGGGAAAGTTGGCGGTCCCCCAATGCTCGTCGCCATAGTGGAATTCGGCATACTCAGAGAGTTGCCTGTCAGTCTCGTAAATGAGCGACGCTGGAACTGGCGACGCTGACGCCAGCACGTAGCGAAAACCGGCATGCTGGAAGAAGTGGCGCCGAAACGCAAAGCGGGCACTGGCCAGTGTTTCATTGCCGCATGAAATCCAGGAGCCCCCCTTGATCAGGTTGTGCTGCGTGTCGAAGGTCGGGGCCGTGAAGTCATCGTAAATTGGGTGCACTTCAAAACCATCCAATGGGTAAATCGGCGTCTCGGTCCATTGCCATACGTTGCCAACCACGTCGTACAACCGACCGTGTTGAAACGCATTCACCGGACACGACGAAGCGAAATGGTCGAGATGAAGGTTGGCCGAGGCTGGCGCATCCCGCTCCACCTCCGACAAGCCGGCTTCCTGGTACAGCCTGACCCACTCGTCCTCGGTCGGCAAGCGCAGCGACTGGCCGGTGAGTTCCGTCTTCCAGTTGCAGAAGGCCTTGGCTTCATGGTAGTTGACCTCCACCGGCCAATCCCAGGGCATGGGTATTTCTTCCAGCATGATCCTCAAGCGCCAGTTGTCCCCGTCCGTGACCCAGAAGGCGGGATGCACGGCCTTTGAGAAGTTTCTCCAGGCTCGCCCTTCCGTCTCCCAGCAGGAGTCCTTGGTGTAGGCACCGGCCTCGACGAACGCAAGGAACTCGCCGTTGCTGACTAGCATGCGACTAGCCTGAAACGCCGGAACAGTGGCGCTGTGACGCCCGTACTCGTTATCCCAGCCGTAATGCACAGCGTCCCGCTCTTTGCCCAGCACGACTTCACCCGCTGCGATTTCGATCAAGTCATTTTGCGGCGCCATGCCGGACACCGCACAGTGCGACCATGCCGGGTGTGGTTTGACGTAGCGCAGCGCGTGCTGGCGAATCAGCACTGAAGAGGTTTCCAGATGAATGCGCTCGTGCTCTATGCCCATCAAAATGGTCCACCAAGGACTGGTCCAGCCGATCGGCAAATGCATCGACATGCGGCTGATGAGATCATCAACCACGCGGCGTACTTCGCCCCGGTATTCCTGGACCTCAGCCACGCTGGGCCAGTCATAGTGCGCTTCGCTCAAATCGTCCCAGCTCATTTCGTCAACGCCCACAGCAAACATGGACTCGAAGCGCGCATTGATGCGCCGCTCGATGAGTTTGGCGATCATCAACTTGTTGATGAAGAAGGTCGCGGTATGCCCGAAATAGAAAATCAAAGGATGGCGCAGTGTGATCGGTTTGTGGAAGTAGGCCTCGTCTTGTGTCAAAACCTCAAACAAGGACTCGTAGCGATCGAAGGTCGTGTGGAAGTAGCGTCGGATTTCCTCCCGCTTGAGTTCGGCATCCCGACCCTGCAGACAAGGCGTCCGTGAAAACAAGTTATGAGTCGTGTCGGCCTGCATGCGAAACCTCTTGTGGATTGAGCTGAGCGCATTCTCCCGCAGATAGCAGTTTGCGAATGTAGTTGGGCAGAGCAAACAAGGCGCGGTGCACCTCACCG
>CAYHDD010000516.1:0-3132 GCA_964355195.1 uncultured Rhodoferax sp.
GCTGTCTGTGGCACAGGCCGCACAAGAAAACGCCCGCCGATGTTGCCATCCGGCGGGCGCACCCGACTGTAGCGGATTATCGTTGAGCCAGCGGGAGTACATCCCGCCTGACTGAGCCAGAGAACAATTGGCGTGGTCGGCCAATCTTGTACTCTGGATCGCTGATCATTTCGTTCAGTTGTGCAATCCAGCCCACGGTGCGTGCCAGCGCGAAGACGCCGGTGAACATGTTGACTGGAATGCCAATGGCGCGTTGCACGATGCCCGAGTAGAAGTCCACGTTCGGGTAGAGCTTGCGTGAGACAAAATAATCGTCTTCAAGGGCAATCTTTTCGAGCGCCATGGCGAGTTTGAACAGTGGGTCGTTCTCCAGTCCCAGTGCGGTCAGAACTTCTTTGCATGTTTCCTGCATGAGCTTGGCGCGGGGGTCGTAGTTTTTGTAGACCCGGTGTCCAAAACCCATCAGCTTGACACCGGAATTCTTGTCCTTGACCTGTTCCATGAAATGGCCGACCTTGGCAATGCCGCCAGTCTGCTGGATCTCTTCGAGCATGTTCAGGCAGGCCTCGTTGGCGCCTCCGTGCGCGGGCCCCCAGAGGCAGGCCACGCCGGCCGCTATCGCAGCAAACGGGTTGGTGCCGGAGCTACCGCACAGGCGCACCGTGGAGGTGGAGGCGTTTTGCTCGTGGTCGGCATGCAGCGTGAAGATCCGGTCCACGGCGCGCTCGATCACCGGATTGACAGAGTAGTCTTCGCACGGCGTCGCAAACATCATGTGCAGGAAATTGCCGGCGTAGCTCAAGTTGTTCTTGGGGTACATGTAGGGTTGACCCATGCTGTACTTGTAGGCCATGGATACCAAGGTTGGCATCTTGGCGATCAAGCGCAGGGCGGCCACCTCGCGATGCTCCGGATTGTTGATGTCCGTGCTGTCATGGTAGAACGCGGAAAGGGCTCCGACCAGACCGGTCATGATGGCCATGGGATGAGCGTCGCGCCGGAAGCCACGCATGAAGAACTGCATTTGTTCGTTGACCATCGTGTGCTGGGTCACACGCGAGGTAAAAGCGGCTTTGGCGGTGGCGTCCGGGAGGTTCCCGTACAGCAGCAAATGACAGGTTTCGAGAAAGTCGCAATTCGTGGCGAGTTGCTCGATCGGGTAGCCGCGATAAAGCAGTTCCCCTTTGTCACCGTCAATATAGGTAATGGCCGACTGGCAGGACGCTGTTGACAGAAACCCGGGGTCGTAAGTGAACATGCCGGTTTGTGCGTACAGCTTTCGGATGTCCACCACATCCGGGCCGACGCTGCCCTGGTAGACCGGCAAATCAATACTGGGGCTGCCGTTACTGAACGACAGGGTGGCTTTGTTATCGGCTAATTTCATCTTCTTGCCTTTCAAGGGTTATTCTCAATACACACAAAAATCCACGTGCCTTGGCGTGATCCTGACCATCACTTTTTACCATAGCCGCAAAGGCAGGTTGTTGATCCACCTCAAATCGTGCCCACACCTCTTGGAACTCAGAGTGGCTCGCATGGGTCAGCTCAATTTATTGTGATAGTAGTGGGTATCGGTGCGGTAGTAACCCCTGCGCAACTCCATTGGGACATCCTTATAGGTATAGGCGATACGTTCCACGCTGAGCAAAGGTGTCCCGAGCGGCACCTGCAACAAGAGTTCCCGGCCATCTAGGGCTGCTTCGGCGCGTATCTTTTCTTCCGCACGCACCATGCGGACATTGAATTCAGTCTCGAACAGCGCGTACATGGGACCCTGGCAATTGGTCAAGCGCTCTGCGGTCAGGCCTTTGAACGGTGCCGCGGGGAGCCAAATGTCTTCCAGAATCGTGGGTGTATTGACAAAGCTCAGCACGCGGCGAACTTGGAGTACTGCATCGCCAGCGCGCAGGGCAAGAGCGCGTGCCACATCCGGACTGGCGCTGTGCCGACGGCAGGCGACAATCTCGCGTTGGGCGGGGCCCTCGCTGCCGGGTGTGCCGTTGTTGGGCACCAGCTTCAGGAAACGAAAACGGACCTGACGTTCGGCGTGAGTGGCTACGAAGGTGCCCTTTCCCTGGCGTCGCAGCAACAGGTTTTCAGCGGACAAGTCATCGATAGCCTTTCGCACCGTGCCTTGGCTGACATGGAACCTTACGGCCAGTTCCATTTCGCTGGGGATAACCTCGCCTGGCTTCCACTCTCCCAGGCGCAGGCTGTTCAGCAGCAAGCCCTTGATTTGCTGGTAGAGCGGACTAAAGGCCGGCGCGACCGGCGCCACGGGGTCGCTTGTCTTGGCGTGTTGAACACCACCCGGACTGGGGGAAACGGACATAGACTTTGATCATCCCATAATGTGCTGCATCTGCGTCACATCTTATCTTATATAAGACATAAGAGAAATTGATGAATAAGGGTTTTCCAGAGTAAACTAACCACGCATTCTGTGGGGGCTCAAACAACCCGCTTGAGCTACCTTGGTACTTGTTTCACAACAACTCTGGAGTCTCACCATGAGCAAAAAGCCCGTCCGCGTTGCCGTTACCGGCGCAGCAGGTCAAATTGGTTACGCAATCTTGTTCCGCATCGCCTCTGGCGAGATGCTGGGCAAGGACCAGCCTGTTATTCTTCAATTGCTTGAGGTGCCGCAAGAAAAGGCGCAGCAGGCATTGCAAGGGGTGATGATGGAGCTACAGGATTGCGCCTTTCCGTTGCTTGCGGGCATGGAGGCCCACTCCGATCCGATGACCGCGTTCAAGGATGTTGATTACGCCCTGCTTATCGGTGCACGTCCTCGCGGTCCTGGCATGGAGCGTGCTGATCTGCTTGCGGCAAATGCCCAGATATTTACCGCTCAGGGCAAGGCCCTGAATGCAGTGGCCAGCCGCAATGTCAAGGTGCTGGTGGTTGGCAACCCGGCCAACACGAATGCGTACATCGCCATGAAGAGCGCACCTGATCTGCCGAGCAAGAATTTCACTGCCATGTTGCGGCTCGACCATAATCGAGCCTTGAGCCAGCTCGCCTCCAAGACGGGTCAGGCAGTGGCTGATATTCAGAAAATGGCGGTCTGGGGAAACCATTCGCCGACCATGTACGCTGACTATCGCTTCGCGACCATCAATGGCGCCA
>CAYHDD010000517.1:0-3107 GCA_964355195.1 uncultured Rhodoferax sp.
GGGCATGAGCATCGTGGCGCTGGCCAACGCCGTGCTGGATGAACCGGCACGGCGCTGGGGCATGGCCAACGTCGAGCTACAGGCGGTCGCCGCGCTGCTGCACGAACGCGCCCCACGCGAAGTCGCGGCGCCCTACAACGCAGCCATCGATCAGTTGCCACACTCGCCCAAGCAAAGGCGCGCGTCTGGCCTGCTGCGAGAGCTCACGCCGGGCGAGCTGGCGGTGGAGCCCACCCACGTGCTCTCCAATGGACGCTACAGCGTTGCACTGCGCGCCAACGGCGCCGGCCAAAGCTTCTGGGGCCAGATCGGAGTCACGCGTTCGCGTGACGATGCTCTGCGCGACGCCTGTGGTAATTTCCTCTATCTGCGCAGACCGAACCAGATCGAGTCCGGTCGCCCGGCGTCAATCTACTCGATCAGCCGACACCCGGCACCTGATCCGGCAGCGCGCTACCACTGCACCTACCACGCCGACCGCGTATTCTTTGAAGCCTCCTGGCCCGACTTGCAGGCGCTCAGCACGGTGTGGGTCAGCCCGGAAGACGATATCGAGTTTCGACAGATTGAGCTGCGCAATCTGTCTGGCAATGTGATCGAGCTGGAATTGATGTCGGTCTTCGAGGTGACCCTGGCCGAACCGCGCGCCGACGAGGCGCACCCGGCATTCTCCAACCTGTTTGTGCGCGCCCACTGGAAACACCATCACCAGGCACTGGTGTTCGAGCGTGCCGCGCGACTCGACACCGAGCCGAAACTGCATTGCGCGCACTTCCTGACCGGCAGTGATCCGCACATGGTCTCGCTACAGTACCAGACCGACCGGGAACGCTGGCTGGGTCGCAACCATGCAGCCAGTCAGCCCAGCGCCAGCTTCAACGCCCTACCCGCTCCCTCTGCCAGTGGCGCTACCGAACTCAACACCGGCCTTGACCCGATCAGCGCACTGGCCGCCAGACTGCGCATCCCGGGCCACGCCAAAGCCGTCTTGACCTTTGCCACGACTGCCGGCGACAACGCCGCCACGTTGCATGCAGTGATCGACAAATACCGTCAGACCAGCCACGTCCAGCGCGCCTCGCTGATGTCAGCCACCTTGACCAGCATTCGCCTGCTCAGCCTGCGCATCGCTCCGGAGAATTTTGCTGCCATCCAGACGCTCAGCACCGCGCTCTTGCTGAGCCTGTCGCGACCAGGCACCGAGCAGGTCGGTGCGGGCCTTGCCCAGGCCACGCTGTGTGACCGCCAACGGCTGTGGCGCTTCAGCATTTCCGGGGACCGACCGCTGTTGATTGTGTCTGCCAACACGCCGCAGTGCCTGGGCCTGTTGCGCTCGCTCGTGCAGGCCCTTGGACTCTGGTCCTGGAGCGGTGTGGCCTGTGACATGGTCTTGATCAATGCCGAGCCAGCGTCCTACCTGGCCCCGTTGCAGCGCGAAATTGGTTTGCTGAGGGAACGCCACCTGGCCGATGTGGCCGCCCAACCGGGTCGGCTGGTCACCGCCTTGCATGTACTGCGCGCGAGCGATCTGTCAAGCGACGAAATGAACAGCTTGCAGGTACTGGCACGGGTCTGGTTCCAGGCCGATGAGCGACCCCTGCCACAACACGTCCAGCAGTGGCTGACAGCTCACCAGGAGGCGCTCGCGAAGCGCCTGGCGACGCCCGGGCGCACCTTGACCCCGGCCCCGCACGACGACGCAGCGCTTGCTCCGAGTGGGAATTTCGTTGCCGCGGATGCTCGGTTCTGCTTCAAGGTCAACACCCATTTGCGTCCACAACGCCCATGGATCAACGTCATGGCCAACCAGTCCTTCGGCACCCATCTCTCGGAAGCCGGCGGCGGCTACACCTGGGCCGTGAACAGCCGAATGAATCAGCTCACCGCCTGGTCAAACGATCCGATCGCGGATCCGCCATCGGAGTGCTTGCTGCTACAGGATCTCGATGACGGACGCACCTGGTGCCTGACACCCAATGCCTGGGCTGACCCGCACTCGACGTACCAAGTAACGCACGCTCAGGGTTACAGCCTGATCGAGCACCGCAGCGGCGCGTTGCACGTGACGCTGAGCTGCTGCGTTGATCCGCAAAGCAGCGTCAAGCAACTCAGCGTCAGCATCAGCAACAGCGCCGAGGCTGCGCTGAACTTGCGCCTGACCGGCCTCGTCGAGTGGATCATGGGCGCCAACCGCTCCGACCGCCGGACCGTCTCGACCACCCTCTACCAGGATCGCTTGAGGAGCATGGACGCACTGACAGCTCTGCTGTGCACCCAACTTGAGGGCGCGGCCGGTTTTGGCGGCGGTACTGCCTTTTTTGCCGTGATCGGCCCGGCTGATACAGCAACCGACTGGAGTTGTGACCGGCGCGAGTTCTTTGACGCCGACGGCGCCCTTCGGCTACCGAAGCAGCTGGGTCAGACCCAGGGCATCGGGCTTGACCCCTGCGCAGCACTTTCGATCAGCTTGCGGCTGGAGCCTGGCGCCTCGGTCCAGCGCAACTTCCTGCTGGGCTATGCGCCCAGCACTGATGCGGCGCGGGACTTGGCCCGGCGCGCCGCAGAGCGACCGAGCGACGAGCGCCTGGACTTGGCGCGCAGCCACTGGAACGGCTTGCTTGGTGGCATTGAAGTCCACACCCCTGACCCGCTGTTCGATGCCATGGTGAACCGCTGGTTGCTGTACCAGACCGTGTCTTGCCGCATGTGGGCCAAGTCGGGCTTCTATCAGGCCAGCGGGGCCACCGGTTTTCGCGACCAGCTACAGGATGCGCTGGCCCTGAGTTGGGTCGCACCAGCGATGTTGCGCCAGCAGATCGTGCTCTGCGCATCGCGTCAATTCGCTGACGGCGATGTCCAGCACTGGTGGCACGGCCCGCTGGGCAACGGCGTGCGGACGCACTTTTCCGACGACCTGCTCTGGCTGCCTTTCGCCTGCTCGCATTACCTGCGCAGCAGCGGCGACGCTGCGCTGCTCGATCAAAGTGTGCCGTTTCTTGAAGGGGCTGGCGTCCCCGAGGGTGCCGACGACTGTTACGAAACGCCGAGCGTCAGTGCAGCGCAGGCGTCGGTCTTCATCATCGCCTTCAGCACGATCCTCGACCGGA
>CAYHDD010000518.1:0-3107 GCA_964355195.1 uncultured Rhodoferax sp.
ACCCGGCAAAGGTCAACGCGGCGTTGAGCAGCAGCAATTCCAGACCCCAGCGGTAATTGCCGAACAGTTGCGCCTGATTCAAATCGATCAGCCAGCACAGGGCCGGCGCGGCCAGGGGGACCCAGGGCAAAGCGTGGCGCATGAGCTTGCGCCGACTCATCAGGATGGCGAAGGCGAACAGTCCGAGCAAGGGCCCGTAGGTGTAGCCGGCCAGTTTGAGAATCAAGTAGACCATGCTCGGGTTGTCAAGCCAGCGAAAACCCAGTGTCAAGAGCAGAAACAGCAGGGCGTAACCGATATGCACGCTGCGCCGGACGCGCGCGCGCTGCTTGTCGCTCAGGTCAGCACGCTCCTGTAGGCCCAGCAGGTCCAGGCAGGTGCTCGATGTGAGCGCCGTGATGGCGCCATCAGCGCTGGGAAAGAGCGCCGAGATCAGCGCCAGCACAAAGACCAGTTGCACCCAGATCGGCAGGAAGCGCAGCACCACCGTTGGAAACAACTGGTCGCCCTGAGCCTCGATGCCCTGCTGCTGGGCAAACAGCGTCAGCAGCCCGCCCAGGAACAGAAACAGCGTCACCACCATGACCATGATGAGTGCCATCAACAGCATGTTCTTCTGCGCGTCGCCCAGGCGGCGCACCGAGATGTTCTTCTGCATCATCTCCTGGTCCAACCCGGTCATGGCCAGCGCAATCGCGCAGCCCGCCACCAGTTGTTTGACCCAAAAACTGGCACTGTTGGGGTCGGGGACCACCGCCTGCGCCAAACCGCCCGCGCGCATGGCTTGCCAGCCACCGGCCACATCCAGATTCATCGCCTGGAGCAGGAATACCAGGCAGATGATCAAGCCCGCCAACATGCCAGCGGTCTGCAAGGTGTCGGTCCAGACAATCGTCTTGACACCGCCCTCCATGGTGTAGAGCAGGATCATCACCAGCACGACCGCAGCGCTGACCCAGAACGGCACGCCCATGCCATCGAAGACCATGTCTTGCAGCACGCGCACCACCAGGTACAGGCGCGCTGCTGCACCCAGCGTGCGCGACAGAATGAAGAAAGCGGCGCCGGTGCGCTGCGCCGAGGCGCCAAGCTGGTGCGCCAGCACGGCGTAGATCGAACTGACATTGAGCCGGTAGTAGAGCGGCAGCAGGATGTAGGCCACCAGTGCGTAGCCGACGAACTGTCCCAGCACGATCAGAAGGTAAGAAAATCCGCTGCGCCCGACCATGCCCGGCACACTGATGAAGGTGACCCCCGACAGTGAGGTGCCGATCATGCCGAAAGCCACCAGCAGCCAATGGCTGCTCTTGTTGCCGACAAAGAAGCTCTCGTTGTTGGAGCGTCGTCCGGTCCACCAGGCCACACCCAGCAACAGCAGGAAGTAGCCAGCAATGAAACTCAGCAGCAGGGGCGCCGTGATGGCGCTGTGGGTGCCCACCGGGGCAAGCGAGTTGGTGACGCCGGCGCTCGCGTCGTTAAGGAGCTGTGACATCAAAATGCCATGGTCATGCGCCTCTGCCCGGTGCGCGCGGCAGTGGCAGGCCTCTTTGCTGCATCACGTCGCGCAGCCGGTCCGGATAGTCGGTGATGATGCCGTCCACGTGCCAGTCCATCAGGCGCTCCATCTGCGCCTTCTGGTTGACGGTCCAGGGAATCACCTGCAAGCCCAGCGCCTGGGCTTCTTTCACCAGCGCCGGCGTCAGGTTGTTGTGATTGGGAGCCCAGATCACCCCGGAGGCCGCCCCGGCCGATGCGCGTACCATGCGCGGCACGGACCCGCCATGGTCGGTCAGCACATGACCTGCCGTCCAGGAGCCGTCTTTCAGGGTGTGAAAGCCGGCTGATTCAATCGTCAGGTACATGGTGCGAATGGCCGGCTCCATCGCGTGCAACAACTCCAGCGTGCGCCAGTCAAAGCTTTGCACCATGACGCGCCGTGTCATGCCGGCCTCGCGGATCACCGTCAGCATGGTTCCGACAAAGGCCTGTGGCGCCAGCGTGCTGTCGGGCCAGTGCGGATTGATTTTGGTCTCCATGTCGAAATGGATGTCTTTGGCACCAAGATCATTGACCAGCTTGAAGAGCGAGGCCAGCGTCGGTATGCGCTGACCGTCACGCGCTTGCTGGTCCGGGAATTCCCGGGCGTAACTGTGCGCCGGGTTGATCCGACCCACGTCGTAGCTCTGCACCTGGGCCAGCGTGAGCGACTTGATGAGCGCTCGCGGCTCGGTGACCCACTGGCCGCTGGCATCGCGCGTGATGGCCGGGTTGAGCGAGGAATCGTGCGAGATCACCGCCACACCGTCGGCGGTGATGGCGATGTCGAGCTCCAGTGTGGTCACGCCCATGCGAATCGCATTCTCGAACGAGGCCAACGTGTTCTCCGGCCGCAAGCCACGCCCGCCGCGATGCGCTTGCAGATCAAAGACCCGCTCGTCAGCGGCCAGCGCGGCAACGCTCAGTCCAAGCCACAAGGCAATGGCACAGCCCAGCAGGTGAACAACACGAATTCCAAATCTACTTGACATCGGTTTCACTTCAAAGAGGTAGAGACGAGCCTTGGACCCACACGCTAATGCGTGCGCGTGACCTTGGCCAGATGCGGCGGCTGGTCGGGATTGAGGCCGCGCTCGCGCGCCAGCGCTTCCACCATCGGGTAGAAGCTCTGGATCATGGAGATCGGATCAAGATCGGGCGTGCCAGTTTCGATGATCGGCAGGTTGGCGCCCGGTGTGCCCAGCGGCGCGGCCAGCAGAACCCGGGCGCCGCGCGCGCGCATCTGTTCGGCCAGGGCCAACAGTCCGGCCTGCGCCGCTCCGCGCGGGGCCAACACCAGCAGCGGGTAACCCTGCTCGATCAAGGCCATCGGGCCATGCATTACCTCGGCGCCCGAAAAGGCCTCGGCCTGAATGCCGCAGGTCTCCTTGAACTTGAGCGCTGCCTCCAGCGCCACCGGCAAGCCGGTGCCGCGCCCGAGCACAAAGAGGCGGTCAGCGTCACGCAAAGCTTGCACCGCTGCGGACCAGTCGGCGTTCACCGCGCACATCAAGACCGTGGGCAGGTCGGCCAGCGCGGCGCTCGACTAAGCGCCCTGCGGCCTTGCGGCC
>CAYHDD010000519.1:0-3095 GCA_964355195.1 uncultured Rhodoferax sp.
ACGGCCTATGACTTCTCGCTGGAAAAGTATTTTGGCAAGCGCAGCTATATTGCCGCGGCAGAGTACTACAAGAATCTGAGTTCCTGGGTCTACGACGACAAGGTGCTGCGTGACTTTACGGGTTTCCCGAATCCTTCCGGTGTGAAACCTATTTCGCCCTACGGTTACTTCACGGCGCCGACCAATGGCAAAGGTGGGATGGTTCGAGGTTTTGAAGGAACGATCTCGCTCGACGGTTCACTTTTCAGTAAATCGCTTGACGGCATCGGCGTGATCGCCAACACCACGATTGCCACGAGCAGTCTCTTTGACAAGAATGGCAATGAGGTTGTTCCCGAGGGGATGTCGGGTCGCTCCACCAACGTGACGCTGTACTACGAACAGCGCGGCTTCTCGGCGCGAATCAGCGAGCGTTATCGTTCACCGTTCACCTCGACCTATCGCAGTGTGGTGTTTCAGGACGTGACGACCAAGATCAGCTCGGATAACGTGGTTGACCTGCAAGTGGGTTACGCCTTCGAGCAGGGTTACTTCAAGGGTCTGTCGCTGATGTTCCAGGTCAACAACCTGACCGACAGCGCCACGCAACAGATGTCCTCCATCAACGGACTCGATGGACAGAACCCGACGCCGAACAAATCGCAGCTGGTTACCAAGTGGGTCAATCACTTCGGTCGGCAGATGCTGTTTGGCATGAACTACAAGTTCTAGACCACAAGTTCAACCGACTGATTCCCGGCGTAGAAAAGGCGGCGACTGTGTTTGCCGCCTTTTCTATTGACGCGTTTGATGGCAGACTCCCGTTGACCCACGTACTTCTGTGAGGACTTCCATGTCAGTTCAATATGTTCGTGACGTCGTCATTGCCGGTGGGGGCACGGCGGGCTGGATGACGGCAGCGCTTTTTTCGCGGGTTCTTGGGAAGAACTGCCGGATTCATCTGGTCGAGTCGGACGAAATCGGCATCGTCGGCGTGGGCGAGGCGACAATTCCGCATATTCGTGTCTATAACGAGTTGCTCGGCATCGACGAGAACGACTTTCTGAAACACTGCCAGGGCAGCTTCAAGCTCGGCATCGAATTTGTCAACTGGGGACGGATCGGTGACCGCTACACCCACGGCTTTGGTCCGGTCGGCTCCCCCCTGTCCGGCGTACCATTTCACCATTATTGGCTGAGACAGCGCGCGGCCGGCAGCGTCGCCGATCTTGACGCATTTTCGTTGAACTGCAGTGCTCCGCGCGCGGCGAAGTATCTCAGTTCGCAGCCGCAGATGCAGGGTTCGCCTCTGGCAGACTTGCCTAGCGCCTACCATTTCGATGCCAAGCTGTATGCCGCCTATCTGCGCAAGCACGCCGAGGCAAGTGGTGTCAAGCGCACTGAGGGCAAGATTGGTTTGGTCGACCTTCACCCGCTGTCCGGCCACATCCGCGCGCTGGTGTTGGAAAGCGGCGAGCGCATTGAAGGTGATTTCTTTATCGATTGCACTGGCATTCGTGCCTTGCTCATCGAGGGCGCTCTTGAATCTGGCTACGAGGACTGGCGCCACTGGCTGCCCTGCGACCGGGCGCTTGCCGTTCCCTGCGAATCGGTCGAGCCGCTGATTCCGCTGACGCGCTCGACGGCGCGCAGTGCGGGCTGGCAATGGCGCATTCCGCTGCAAAACCGCATCGGCAACGGCCATGTCTATAGCAGCCCCTACATTTCCGACGACGAAGCAGCCTCGGTGTTGATGAACAAGCTTGATGGCAAGCCTCTGGCCGAGCCGCGGCTCATCAAATACACCACCGGGCGGCGCAAGACGTTCTGGAAGAAAAACTGTGTGGCCGTCGGCTTGTCGAGCGGCTTTTTGGAACCACTTGAATCGACCAGCATCCACCTCATCCAGACGGCGGTGATGCGAATTCTTTCCAATTTTCCGGGCCTTGGTTTTGCCCAAGCGGATATTGATCATTACAACCGTGAAACCCAGCTGGAATACGAAGGGGTTCGGGATTTCATCATCACGCACTACCACATCACCCAGCGAAGCGATTCGCCGTTCTGGAACTATTGCCGGACGATGGAAATTCCCGAATCTCTGGCTCAGCGCCTGGAGTTGTTCCGCAGCAATGGCCGGATTTCGCGCGAACTCTTCATCCAGCTATTTGCCGAATCTAGCTGGGTTCAGATCTTGTTGGGTCAGCGCTTCATCCCGCAAGGCTGGCACGCGCTGGCGGGCTTGATTCCTGCTGAGGAGCTGAGCGCCTTTATCCGCGACATCGAGATGGTCACGCAACGCTGCGTCGCTGCCATGCCCGCCCATGCCGACTATATCAAGTCCCACTGCGCCGCTGGCTGACGGCCACGTTATAGTGCGCGCACCAAAGGAGTTGACATGGCGACGATCAAGGATGTAGCGCGACTCGCGGGAGTCGGCGTCGGGACCGCTTCGCGCGTGGTCAGCGGGCGCGGCTCGGTGGCAGCGGCCACGGCCGAGCGCGTGCGAAAGGCGATTGTCGAACTGGAGTTTCGACCCTCGCACGCGGCGCGCTCGCTCCTGACGGGCAGTTCGCAGATGATTGGCGTCTACATCCCGATGCTCAAGGGCACCTTCTACACGCCGATTC
Organism: uncultured Rhodoferax sp.; assembly: GCA_964355195.1. Lineage (GTDB taxonomy): Bacteria > Pseudomonadota > Gammaproteobacteria > Burkholderiales > Burkholderiaceae_C > Rhodoferax. Next base: position 2,610 of record CAYHDD010000519.1, read on the forward strand.
TCGGCGCTATCGACACCGAGCTGCGCGACACCGGGCGCCACATGGTGGTGGCCTTCGGCTGCGGCGACGGTGATGCGCGCCAGCAGGCCATTGAAGGGATCGAATTCCTGATTGAGCGTGGTTGCGACGGTCTGGTGTTAATGACCAACGTGCTGTTGGAGGAAGACCTCAAGGCGCTCGGCCCCAAACAAAACAAGGTGGTTGTGCTGAATCACTGGTTTGCAGCTTTTTCCGAGCAGTGCTTCACAGCGGACCACAGTCTGGGTGGCGTGCTGGCGGCGCAGGCTCTGTTGAAGATGCAGCACCGCAAGTTCGCGGTGATTGCCGGCCCGGACACCTCGCCCGACAACGTGGCGCGTATCGACGGCTTTATGGGCGAGCTGTCGCGCGAAGGTATCCAAGCCAATCAGGTGGTGACGCTGAAGAGCGACTTTTCACCCGAAGGCGGCTGGGCGTCGGCGCGGTCACTGGCTTCGTCAGGGCATG
>CAYHDD010000520.1:0-3080 GCA_964355195.1 uncultured Rhodoferax sp.
GGCCCGGCGTCGTTCATCGCCTCTAACCCTTGCCTCGCTGTACTCATATCGCCAATCCCAGCAGCCGATGCTGCAGTTCTTCGTCTTCGACCAGCGCCTGCATGGCGCCGGCATACGCCACACGACCGTTGTCCATGACCGCCACATGATCACCCAGGCGTTTGGCAAAGTTGATGTTCTGCTCGACCAGCAGAATGGTGCTACCGCTTGCCTTAAGTTCGGCAAAGGCGTCAATCATGTTGTTGACGATGGCGGGCGCCAGCCCTTTGCTGGGCTCATCGACGATCAACAGTTCACGCGGCTCGACGATGGCGCGTGCCACCGCCAGCATCTGCTTCTGGCCACCCGAGAGTTTGCCAGCAGGATGGTTCCAAAACTTCTCTACAGCCGGGAACAGGGAAAAAATCCATTGCAGGCGCCCCTCATCCATCTGGCTGGCGCGCCGGGCCGCTCGGGCTGCGAGCAGCATGTTTTCCTTGACACTGAGGTCGGCAAAGATGCCCATGTTCTCGGGCACATAGGCAATACCAAGACTGGCAATGTCGGGCGTTGCAAGAGAGGTGATATCGCGCTGATCGAAGCTGATGCGACCTCGGCTGGCATGCCACAGGCCCATGATGGTGCGCAGTGTCGTGGTCTTACCGACGCCGTTGCGCCCCAGCAGCATGGTGAGTTGGCCACGCGGCAACACGAGGTCCACGCCGTGCAGGATATGGTACGCACCAATGTGGGTGTGCACGCCTTCCATTTTGAGAAGCGCGTCGTTCATGGCTCTTCGCTCCTTTCCACTCGAGGATGAAGGCCGGGATGGGGGGGAGTCCCATCTTGCGCGAATGCGTCCTTGGGGGCAACCCCAAGGTAAGCCTCCTGCACGATGGGTGACGCAATCACCGTCGCCGGGTCACCGTCGGCCACCAGCGCACCGTTGTGCAATACGATGATGCGATCAGCCAGCTCACGTACCACGTCCATCTTGTGCTCCACCAGCAGAATGGTCTTGCGTGGATCGTTCTTGAGCTTGCGGATCAAATTCAGAATCACCGGCGCCTCGTCGTGACTCATGCCGGCCGTGGGTTCGTCGAACATGAAGACATCAGGATCGAGCGCCATCAGCAATGCCACCTCGATCTTTCGCTGGTCACCGTGCGGCAGACTGGCCACGCGTTCGTCGCGTTTGTCCTTCATCGCGACCGCTTCCAGCACATCCTCCGCCAGCCGCGTCAGCGCCTTGTGGTCACTCCAGATGCTCCACAGATTGAGACCATGCAAATGCCTGCCCGGCCGCGCCGCTTGCACCGCCAGCCGCACGTTTTCAAGCACCGACAAATTGGGGAACAGATTGGTCAGTTGAAAGGCCCGCCCCAGGCCGGCACGGGTGCGCGCCGACGGGCTCTTGCCGGCCAGACTGGCCCCGTTCAGAAGGACCTCGCCCGAGCTTGCCTTGAGCTGCCCGGAGATCAGATTGAAATAGGTCGTCTTGCCAGCACCGTTCGGACCGACGATGGCGGTCAAAGTGCCAGGCTGAAAGACGCAACTGACCGCATTGACCGCCACATGGCCGCCAAAACGCACTGTCAATTCTTTGGTTTCAAGCATGGAAAGGGGACCCAAAAGGGTGGGAGCGGCGTAGCGAGCGGTCGTCAGGCAAGGCGCACGGCGCAGAGCAACCGCAACGTACTCCCGTACGTGAGGATTGCGAGCACCGCGCAACGCCGCATGGCGGCTGCGCAGTAGCCGAGCACACCCTTTTCTAGCGTTTGTTGCGGATCGGGATCGCCATCTCTTCCGCCTTGATCTCACGCACCAGTTCCGGTACGCCCCAGGCAAAGGCCGGGTCGTTCTTGATCCTGAAGTGGTACATGCTCTGCATCGCCTGGTGATCTTCCTTGCGGAAAGTCATCTTGCCCTTGGGCGTATCAAAGCTCATGCCCTCCATGCTCTCGATGAGTTTGTTGGTGTTGGTATCGCCCTTGGTTTTGTTGAGAGCAGCAACCACCGCCATAGCCGCTGAAAAGCCACCGGCAGTGAAGAAATCCGGTGGGGTCTTGAACTGGCTGTAATGGCGCGCCACCATGGCGTCGTTAACGATGTTCTTCGGAATGCCGAAGTAGTAATACAACGCACCCTCCATGCCAGGAAATTGCTTGTAAGCAACCATGGCCGGCAGGATATTGCCGCCGGTGGCCAACTCGATGCCGTAGCGCTTCTTCAAGTCAAGGTCAGCTATTTTGCCGAAGGGTGTGGGCGCGCCGGACCAACCCACCGATATGTACTTCTTGCCAGGCTGGTCCTTGAGCTTGTCAACGATGCGCTGAAGACCGGCTGTGAAATCGGTGGTACCGACAGGGAGGTACTCCTCGTGCACGATCTTGGCTTTTTTGGTGAACTCCTTGGCGGCCTTCACACCATCACGACCGAACGCATTGTCATTGGCTAGCACAGCAATCACGTTGCCCGGCGCGTCCAGGGCCGCCGCGTTGGCGGCCGCATCCTGGCTGCTGTTGCGACCGGTACGAAAGATGTATTTGTTCCACTTGTCACCGGTGATCGAATCAGCCACGGCCGGTTCAACGAGCAGAACCTTCTTGTATTCCTCGGCCACCGGCAGCATGGCCAGTGCAACCGGGCTGGCGGTGGGCCCGACAGCAATGTCAACCTTCTCATCGGCATAGGCTGCGGCCAGCAAGGCCTTGCCCACATCCGGCTTACCCTGATCGTCCTTCTCGATCACCACCAACTTCTTCCCAGCAACCGTCATGGTGCCACCAGTGGCGTAGTCCAGGCCCATGTAGAAACCAACAATGGTCTGCTTGGCGTAGGCTTCCAGGGGACCAGTCTTGCTGGCGATGATGGCAATCTTGATTTCCTTGGACTGGCCGAATGCCAATGGCGAAGCCAGAGCGCTGGCCAGGGTAAGAACGCTCAAAGCGGCGCGCGCAACCCAAGTACGACGAAGCATAGTGATCTCCTGTGATGGTAAACAATCCAGCGAGCCATGATGCACCAAACGTGCCAATTTGCAAGCCCTTGATTTTGCGAGAAGAAGATTTGGATATGATCAAATAACAGTCACTAAAACT
>CAYHDD010000521.1:0-3062 GCA_964355195.1 uncultured Rhodoferax sp.
GGGCAGATCTACAAAAGCGTTCTCGAAAAAGAACGCCGCGGCGACTACCTCGGCAAAACCGTGCAGGTGATCCCGCATGTCACCAATGAAATCCAGGACTTCATCAAACGCGGCGCCGGTCTTGGCACGCCGGATGAAGTCGATGTGGCGATCGTCGAAATCGGCGGTACCGTGGGTGACATCGAATCCCTGCCTTTTCTCGAAGCAGTGCGCCAGCTAAGCCTGAAGCTCGGGCGCAACGACACCGCCTTCGTGCATTTGAGCTATGTGCCCTGGATCGCTGCAGCCGGTGAGTTGAAAACCAAACCGACCCAGCACACGGCCAAACAACTGCGTGAAATCGGCATTCAGGCCGATGCCCTGGTCTGCCGCGCTGACCGCCCGATCCCGACCGAGGAACGCGAGAAAATCTCCCTCTTCTCCAACGTGCCCGACTGGGGCGTGATTTCCATGTGGGACGTGGACACGATCTACAAAGTGCCCCGGATGCTGCACGAGCAAGGCTTGGACGGCCTGATTTGCGACAAGCTGCGCCTCAACACCCAACCGGCCAATCTGAAGCGCTGGGACGATCTGGTCTTCGAGGTCGAGCATCCCAGAGGCACCGTCAACATTGCCATGGTTGGCAAGTACGTTGATTTGAGTGACAGCTACAAGTCGCTCAATGAAGCGATTCGTCACGCCGGCATGAAGAACCACGTGCGCGTCAAAATTGATTACGTCGACTCTGAGGTGCTGGAGAGCGAAAACGTCGGGCAACTGGCCAAATTCGACGCCATTCTGGTGCCGGGCGGGTTTGGCAAACGCGGCATTGAAGGAAAGATTTGTGCCGCACGTTTTGCGCGCGAAAACAAGGTGCCCTACCTGGGCATTTGCTTGGGGATGCAGGTCGCCACGATCGAATTTGCACGCCATGTGGCGGGGCTGGCGGGCGCCAACAGCACCGAGTTCGAGCCTGACTGTGCCAACCCGGTGATCGCCCTGATCAACGAATGGAAAGACCGCGATGGCAGCATCAAGCTGCGCGACGCAAACTCTGACCTGGGCGGCACCATGCGGCTTGGGGCGCAGAGTTCCGACGTCGTCAAGGGCACGCTGGCGCACGAGATTTACGGCGATCTGGTGACCGAGCGCCACCGCCACCGCTATGAAGCCAACGTCAACTACCTGGACGCCTTGCGCGAGGCCGGTCTGATCATCTCGGCGCTGACGCAGCGCGAGCAATTGACCGAGATGATCGAGCTCCCGTCTGAACAACATCCCTGGTTTGTCGGTGTCCAGTTTCACCCGGAATTCAAATCGACCCCCTGGAACGGGCACCCGCTCTTCAACTCCTTCATCAAAGCGGCGCTGGACCACCAGGCCGCGCCCAAGCTGGTCAAGGCGGTGGCTTGATGGAGTTGTGTGGTTTTCAGGTCGGTTTGCGCCAGCCCTTCTTTCTGATCGCCGGACCCTGCGTCATTGAGTCCGAGCAGTTGCAGATGGACACTGCCGGCATGTTGAAGGAAATCACCACCGAGTTGGGCATCCCGCTCATTTTCAAGAGCAGCTTTGACAAGGCCAATCGCTCCAGCGACAGCACCTTTCGCGGCCCCGGCATTCAAGCCGGGCTTGAGATCCTGGCCAAGGTCAAACGCGAACTCCGGTTGCCGCTGCTGACCGACGTTCACTCCGAGGACCAGATTGCACAGGTGGCCGCCGTCGTGGACGTCTTGCAAACGCCGGCTTTCCTGTGCCGCCAAACCGACTTCATCCGTGCCGTGGCGCAGTCCGGCAGGCCGGTCAACATCAAGAAGGGCCAGTTCCTGGCGCCGCACGACATGAAGAACGTGATCGGCAAGGCGCGCGCAGCGGCGCGTGAGGCCGGCCTGTCGGAAGACCGTTTCATGGCCTGTGAACGTGGCGCCAGTTTTGGCTACAACAATCTGGTGTCGGACATGCGCTCGTTGGCGATCATGCGCGAGACCGACGCCCCGGTCGTCTTCGACGCCACCCATTCGGTGCAACTGCCTGGCGCGCAAGGCGTCAGCAGTGGCGGTCAGCGCGAAATGGTGCCAGTGCTGGCACGCGCAGCGGTGGCGGCAGGCGTGGCAGGCCTCTTCATGGAAACCCATCCCGACCCCGCCAGGGCCCTCAGCGACGGTCCGAACGCCGTACCCCTCAAGCACATGAGGGCACTGCTGGAATCCTTGCTCGCGCTCGACCGTGTCGTCAAGAGCGCCGATTTTCTGGAAGACCGGATTGGAGTTTGGGCATGACCAGCGCTTACATCATTGCCAACGTCAGCGTCACCAACCCGTCGCAGTACGAGGAATACAAGAAGTGGTCCAGCGCGGCCATGCAGGCGCACGGCGCTGAGGTGTGCGTGCGCGGCGGCCCGGTTGAGGTGCTGGAGGGCGACTGGACGCCCGAGCGCCTGATACTGCTGAAGTTTCCGAGTGTGGCGGCGGCCAAGGCCTTTGACGCGTCGCCGGAATACGACAAGGCGCGCGCCGCGCGACAGGGTGCGGCCATCATGCGCATGGTTCTGGTCGAAGGCCTGTAGGGCTATCAATTTCGTAGTTTGTTTTTGTTACCGAAGGAAATCAATGAGTGCAATTGTTGACATCGTAGGCCGCGAGATTCTCGACTCACGCGGCAACCCCACCGTCGAGTGCGACGTGCTATTGGAATCAGGCGTGATGGGGCGCGCCGCCGTCCCGTCCGGCGCTTCGACCGGCAGCCGTGAGGCCATCGAGTTGCGCGACGGCGACAAGAGCCGCTACCTCGGCAAGGGCGTGCTCAAGGCAGTCGAGCACATCAACACCGAAATCTCCGAAGCCGTGCTCGGCCTGGACGCGAGCGAGCAGGCCTTTCTGGACAAGACCTTGATCGACCTGGACGGCACCGAGAACAAGTCGCGCCTGGGTGCCAATGCCATGCTGGCAGTTTCCATGGCCGTGGCGCGCGCTGCTGCCGAAGAGTCGGGGCTGCCGCTGTACCGCTATTTCGGTGGCATGAGCGCGACGCAGTTGCCGGTGCCGATGATGAATGTCGTCAACGGGGGCGCGCACGCCAACAAC
>CAYHDD010000522.1:0-3059 GCA_964355195.1 uncultured Rhodoferax sp.
CTCCTGAACGTTGGAATTTGCGCTATGTTAGCGGGGTCCACCGCCAAACAGGTATTCTCCGGATATGACAAGCAGCCAGGCCATCTATCTCATTGCCGCGCACCCCAATTGGCGTGTCTCGCGCGTCAACCGGCGCCTGTTTGATGTTGCAAGTGCGGCCGCCGGTGTCGACACCAATGACCTGTACTCGTGCTATCCGGACTACTGCATTGACGTGCCACACGAACAGGCACGGCTGGCCAGCGCGCAATTGATTGTGCTGATGCATCCGATTCAGTGGTATTCCATGCCGGCCCTGCAAAAACTCTGGCTTGACGACGTGCTGGGCTACGGTTGGGCCTACGGTCCGGGTGGCCATGCGCTTCGCAACAAGGATTTGTGGCTGGTCGCCAGCACCGGTGGGCCAGAGAGTTCCTATCATCCGCAGGGCTACAACCGGTACTTCTTCGACGCCTTTTTGCCGCCTTACGAACAAACTGCGGCGCTCTGCGGCATGCGCTTCTTGCCGCCGATGATCTTGCATGACGCCAACAACGCGTCCGAGCCAGCCCTGGTGGAGCATGTCGAGACCTTTCGCCAGCGCTTGCAAAGCTACCCGCGCTGGCCTGAACTCGAAACCACTGCAAGCTGCCCCACCTGCGAAGTTCCGCCCAACAACCGGCCGGTGCAATAGCATGGAACATGCCCCTTCCTGGTTAATCAACAGCCTGATTTATCTGAGCGCCGCAGTGATTGCCGTGCCCCTGAGCAAGGCCCTGGGCCTGGGCGCGATCATTGGCTATCTGGCGGCGGGCATGGCCATTGGCCCCTGGGGGCTGGGCCTGGTGACCAATGTCGAAGACATCCTGCACTTCGCCGAATTCGGCGTGGTGCTGATGCTGTTTCTGGTCGGACTGGAGCTGGAGCCCAAACGCCTGTGGAGCCTGCGCCGCCCGATCTTTGGCTGGGGCAGTGCACAGGTGCTGGGCTGCGCCCTGCTGCTGACCGGCGTCGGCGTCGCCTTCGGCATTGGATGGAAGGTTGCCCTGGTGGCGGGCCTCGGGCTGGCGCTCTCCAGCACCGCAATTGCACTGCAAGTCATGAACGAGCGCAACCTGCTGCCCACCGGCAGCGGACAGGCGTCGTTTGCCATTCTGCTGTTTCAGGACGTGGCGGCAATCCCGATCCTGGCGCTGCTGCCGCTGCTGGGCCTGGCCTCCGCCGGGGCAGTCCACGTCGAAGTCAATCGTGGCCTGGAGGCTCTGAAAATCATCGCGGTCATTACCGGCATTGTTCTGGGTGGCAGGCTGCTGCTGCGTCCGCTTTTTAGGTGGATCGCGCGCTCCAACACGCCTGAGATCTTCACCGCAGCGGCGCTGCTGCTGGTGGTCGGTATTGCCGCCTTGATGCAATCGGTAGGACTGTCGATGGCCCTGGGTGCCTTTCTGGCCGGCGTGCTGCTGGCCGAGAGCGAGTACCGACGCGAACTGGAAACCGACATCGAACCCTTCAAAGGGCTGCTGCTGGGCTTGTTTTTCATCGCCGTCGGCATGAGTATCGACTTTGGCGTGTTGCGGCAATCACCGGTCCTGATGCTGCTCATCGTTCTTGCTTTCCTGGGCGTCAAGGCGATCGTGATCTACGTGCTGGCGCGTCTGATGAAGTTGCCGTTTCAAGAGCGTCCCGTTTTCACGCTGCTGCTGGCACAAGGCGGTGAGTTCGCCTTTGTCGTGTTTCAGGCTGGGGCTGGTGCCAATGTATTGCCGGCGCAAACCGCCTCACTGTTGATTGGCGCGGTGGCCGTGTCGATGTTGGTGAGCCCGCTGCTACTGGTGGCGATCGACAAACTGCTGCTACCACGCTGGGCCAAGCTGGGCAAGACCGAGCTGGAAGAGATTTCCGAGCCGCAGGAAGCGCCGGTGCTGATCGCCGGCTTTGGTCGCTACGGGCAAATCATCGCCCGAGTGATGCTGGCGCAGGGCATCCCCTGCACCGTGCTGGACCACGACGCCGAGATGATAGAAGCCGCGCGCAGCTTTGGTTACCGCGTGTTTTATGGCGACGCCTCAAGGCTTGACTTGCTGCGCACAGCAGGCGCCGCCGGCGCAAAGATTCTGGTCCTGGCAGTGGACGATGTCGCGCAGTCGCTGGAGATCGTTGACCTGGCGCAAGAACATTTCAAAAACCTGCGGATCGTGGCGCGCGCACGCGACGTCACCCACTGGAACCAGTTACGCGACCGCGGCGTGCTGCTGGTAGAGCGTGAGATGTTCGAGTCCAGCCTGCGCAGCGCCCGCAGCGTGCTGGAGCTGCTGGGACACGGCGCCCACGAAGCGCGCCAGACCGCCATGCGCTTTCGTCAACACAACCTGGAACTGTTTGAAAAAATGTACCCCTATCACAAGGACCGCGCCAAACTGATCGCCGTCGTCAAACAGGCTCGCCAGCAACTCGAAGAGCAAATGGCGCAGGAGCGCGCACAAGAGCAACAGCCACAAGGTTGGGATAGCTGAAGCGAAACAGGCAAGCCGTGTCTAAGCCGCGGGCTGAAAAACCCGGATCCTGGGCGCTATTTTTTCATGACTGTTGCGCGTCACCGTGCGCATGTCGTATTCGGTTTGCAGATTCAGCCAAAAGCGCGGCTCCATGCTGAAAAACAGGCCCAGACGCAGGGCCGTATCGGCCGTGATGGGGCGTGTGCCGTTGACGATATCGCTGATGCGACTCGGCGGCACATCCATGTCGGCCGCCAGTTGCCGGGCCGTGATGCCCAGCGGCTTCATGTAGTCTTCCAGCAGGATTTCTCCGGGGTGGATTTCATCTAGTAATTTTTTTGCCATGTCATTCCCCTGATTCAGTGGTAGTCCACGATTTCTACACGGTATGCGCCATCGTCATGCCAGACAAAGCACACGCGCCATTGGTCATTGATGCGAATGCTGTGCTGGCCCTTGCGGTTTCCTTTCAACGCTTCCAACAGATTACCCGGAGGAACACGCAGACTGTTTAATTCGGTGGCCGCATGCAGTTGCAGCAACTTGCGCCGAGCTACCCGCTCAATGTTCCGGAACCGACTAACC
>CAYHDD010000523.1:0-3057 GCA_964355195.1 uncultured Rhodoferax sp.
CAGCAGCGTGACGTGCAGGACGTGATCGAAGCCGGCCGGTGTGGCCTTGTAGCTGAAGCCAAATTCACGCGTCAAGGGTTCGACAATCGAGCTGTGCGGACTCAGAAATTCCCAATTGGGTTGGTCAATTCGGTGTTGCAAGGCAAAGGCTTTCAAAGCCTGCGGCGAGTCAGACGGCTGGTTGAAGCCAATGCTGATCACGTTGAACTGACGTGTTCCGAAGACCTCGCGGCCCGCCTCGACGGCGCTCTGGAGTGATCGCGTCGTCAGAGGGCAGACCTCAAAGCAACCGGTGTAGATGAAACTCACCAGCAGCGGTTTACCGCGGTACTGCGAGAGGCGCACGGCCTGGCCGTTGCGGTCGAGCAGGGTGAAGTCGCTGATCTGTTTACCGACCACCGCCTGACTCAGGCGCAAGGCTGCATTCTGGTCAAGGCCGAGTGTGGTTTGCGCTGGTGCGGTCTGCGCGCTGGCAGGCAGGGCACACGAGGCCACCAGGACGAGACTACACGACAGCCTCCAAACCGAAAACAAACGCGCTCTCCGTGGAGAGGCGTTCCAGGAGCTAAACATGAACTTCAGATTGACCGTCGGTGCGTCACAACAGGCTGTCCAGGGTGGTGGCGACCAGCAGCAAACACAATTGAATGAGAGAGGCGAAGAAGCAGGCCATGGCGGTCTCGCGCGACGGGGCGCGCGCCAACAGCCAGGCCTTGTAGACAAAGTAGCCGCCGCCTGTGGCGGCGCCGACAAAGTAGATGGAACCGGCACCGAAGAAGATCGGAGCCATGGCGGTGAGCGCCAGCGCGACGGTGCTGGCCAGCACGATGCGGGCTGCGCGGGGCACCCCCACCACGACGGGCAGCATCGGCACACCGGCTGCCATGTACTCGGCCTGGTTGGCAATCGCCAGACTCCAGAAATGCGGTGGCGTCCAGAGGAACAGCACGGCCGCCAGCAGGCAGGGCAGGGGGCCGAGCACCGGATCCACCGCGGCGGCGCCGGCCAACACGGCAAAGCTGCCTGCCAGACCCCCGATGACGATGTTGAGCCAACTGCGGCGCTTCAGCCAGACGGTGTAGACCACCGCGTAAAAGAAGGCGCCCAGGAAGACAAACATGGCCGCGCTCGGATTGAGCCAGTGCGCAGCGGCCCAGACGGCCAGCGTCAGCAGCACGGCAATCAGCACCAGCCAGGCCGGTGTGTGGGGCAGGGCGCCCGTCACAAAGGCACGACCCCGGGTGCGCGCCATCAGGTGATCCTGGTCATATTCGTAGTATTGGTTGAAGGCGCCAGCGCTCGCCGATGCCACCAGAATCGCAAATGCGAGTACCAGGATCTTGGTCAGTCCGAGGGCCGGTCCGGGTGTTGCCACCATGCCCACCAGGCCGGTGATCATGATCATGAAACCAATGCGCAGCTTGAACACGCCGAGCACGTCGCGGGCGACGCGGGAAAAGGGTCTTGAAGGGCTGTCCATGGTGTTCGATAAAGGGGTCAATAAAGCACAAGCTCTCGGGTGATGGTTTCTATCAGCGAGGGCACCCGCAGGTGCCCTCATCACTGATTAGCTCAAGCCCCACACCTGCGACAGGTACTTCCAGTTGATGAAGTAGTACAGGATGAACGAAACCAGGAAAACCATCGCCAGCGCAAAGGTACCGGGTGCCGCGAAGCCGGCCGAACCGTAGCTCTGGGCGGCCGCGGTCGGTGCCGTCGGCGGAATGGGTGTGAACTTGGCGCTCACATCACCCCCGGCTAGCTTCTTGCCCCATAGCAGTGAGCCGACCGTGATGTAGATGTAGATGGCACCGCCGGCAATCGCAGCGACGCCAGCGATACCGACCAGGCCCATCATCAGGTAGGCTGCGCCCGGCCATTCGTAGGCCAGTGCCGCCCCACCAAAGCTCATGTCCCAATGGCGGCGCGAGACGCCCAGGGTGCCTGCACCCATCATCACCAGGCAGAAGAAGTACATCGACAGCCCGAACAGATAGGGTTGCCACTTGGCCAGACCCGGGTTGATCATTTCACGCTTGAACAGCACCGGGATCAGGAAGTAGGTCAGCGCCATGAAGGTCAGCGTGGTACCGACCACCACGGTGGCGTGGAAGTGACCCGGTACATACACCGTGTTGTGAATGATCATGTTGAGCTGCTCGGTACCCATCATCACGCCGGAGATGCCACCCAGGAAGCCGAAGCCGACGAGCGATATGAACACGCCCGACCATACTGGGTTACTCCAGGGTGTCTTGCGAAGCCACTCGAACAGGCCGTTGTTGTAGCCCTTGGCGCGCTGCGCGACTTCGATGGCACCGGGGATGGTCAGGCCGTGGATCATCGACGCCAGCACGGCAAAGTACATGAAGTAGCTGGTGTTGACGACTTTCCATGCGGTGCTCACGCCGGGGTCGGCCAGCAAGTGGTGCGCGCTGGCGAGTTGCAGGAACAGGATGTAGAGCAGGAAGGCGCCACGACTGACGCGCTCGCTCATCGGCTTGGCACCGAAGGCAATGGCTGCCGCTGCATACCAGATGGAAATGTGAGCCGCGACGTTGATCTGCTGTGACGAGTGGCCGAAGGCCCACCAGATCGTGCGGTAGATCAGCGGATCAACTTCCTTGATGATGCCCACCGACATCAGGAAAGTCGGAATCAGGATGATGGCGCCAGAGGCAATCGTGAAGACGGCGATGATGGCTGCCGTGATGGCGCCAAAAGTCACCAGTGGCACCGAACCTTGGTAGGTCTTGTCCCGTTTGGCGACCACCAGCGTGCCGAAGAAGACAAAGCAGGCAATCAGGGCACCGACTGCAAACAGAATCAGCCCGACGTAAAACCAGGGCGAGGCCATCATCGGCACGTAGGACGTCATCATGACACTGGAGCCACCCTGGAACACGGCGACGTTGTTCGTCACCGCGCCAATCAGCATCAGCACAAAGGCGGCCCAGGCCACTTTGGGTGTTGCCAGGCGACAGCGCAAGAGCGTCGAGGACGCAAAGTACAGCACAGCGATTTCAAAGAAGATGATCCAGAAAATCAGCATGTCAA
>CAYHDD010000524.1:0-3055 GCA_964355195.1 uncultured Rhodoferax sp.
GCAAACCGCACCACATCTACGCCTGCCCGCTTCATGCCGCGCAATTGTCTGCTTCACAAACTCGCTGAGATGGTCAGCGCAAACATGGATCGCCGCAGGCTAGGCCCTCGCGATGACCAGGATTGCGTCATGGCGAGCGCATCGTGGCAACCCATGACCCTGGCGTTCGCCCGCACGGCCAGCCTGCTGTTCCTGCTCTGCCTCTTGCTGTCGGGTCAGGCCCGCGCGCAGGGCCTCATCAGCTGCGCCACAGCGGATGCGTCAATGCAGCGCCTGCTCGAGGCTGTACCGCAGTGCCAAAGGGACGCCCTTTTTCTGGCCACCTTGGGGCAGAAACTCAATGGCGATGGGCGCTACCTTGAGGCCGCCGAACACCTGGAGCGCGCCCTCATGCTGGACCCCGGCCTGAAGGACGCGCAGCTCAGCTACGCCATTGCGCTTACCGGCAGCGGGGATATGTTGTCGGCGACCGCACTTCTTGAGCAGTTGCTGGGCGACCCTGACTTGCCGCCGGCGTTGCGACCCCTGATTGAAAAGCAAAAAGCCGCGCTGGCGCAGGTGATTGGCGGCGCGGGCCCGATCCCGCTGGTCGGCGCCTACCCGGGCGTCTGGCAGAGCCGCCTCACAATGGCTGCGCGCATCGGTTACGACAGCAACCTGCTCGGCTCACCCAACCTCGACAGCCTGGCCTTGACGCTCTCCGGCCAGACCCTCGTGCTGGCGCTTGACGAAAGCTACCTGGCTCGCGGCGGCAGCTACAGCCGTGTCGACGCGCAAATCGACCTGCAACGCAATGCCACAGACGGCAGCCGCTGGGATGCCATGGCGAGTTTGCGCAGCCGATACAGCGCCGCCGTGGCCGAGGCAGGCTCAAACCAGCTCGACCTGTTGCTTGAGCGCAGCCACAGCGCGCCCGGCGCGCTGGGCAGCTACCTCAGCGCCACCGCCTCGGCGCTCGAGTCCAAAGCCGGCATGCACTACACGGCGGCCGGTCTGGCCGCAGGCGCGGTCTGGCGTGCCAGCTCGGTGGGTGGTTGCCATGCCCGAGTGGGCGCCGAATGGCAGACCCGCAATTACCTCACCAACCCGGTCTTGTCTGGACGCTACAGCGGTGTCGCCGCTTACTGGTCCTGCGCGCAGGCGCCTGGCCTGCAATGGCTGGTGGGGCTCAAGCTCGGTCGTGACGCCGCCCAGGATCCTTCGCGCCCCGGCGGCGACCAAAGTCAGGCCAGTCTGCGTCTGACCGGCTTTGTGCCGCTGTCCGCGTGGCGCCCGGGCGGCCTGTTGCTCGACTTTGAGCAAAGCCAGCAGACCGATGCCAGCGGCTACAGCCCGATCATCGACAGCGGCAGCGTCCGCAGCCTGTCGCGCCGCACTGCCCGACTGGAGTACCAGCAAGCGATTGCAAGTGCGACCCAATGGGTACTGGGGGCCGAGCGCGTGGCGCAATCGAGCTCCTTACCACTCTTTCAGCAAGACAGTTGGGGTGCCTACAGCGGCGTGCGCGTCAGCTGGTAAGAGCCACACGCAGGACGGTTGGTTGTGCTCTCGCCAGGACGCTAAGATGTCCAAGCGCACGGATCAACACCACTTGAAATTATTCGAATATCAAATATTTGATATTTATTCGATATTCAGATATTATTCTTTTAGTTGAATTCCAACTAACCTTACCTATGCCTCCTCGTCACCAGACCTTGCAGACTGCGTCCCAACTGGGCCAGCTACTGCTGTCTGCGCGCAAGGCACGCAGGCTGTCACAAACTTCACTGGCCAGCCGGGTCGGACTAAGTCAACCCCGCTTGTCGCACTTAGAGCAAAACGCCAACCAGCTCAGCGTCGATCAGCTCATGGCCTGGTGTTCGGCCCTGGGTCTGGAGGTCGCCATCGGTCCGCGCGACACCAAGGCCGAATTGACCGACTGGTGACATGGGTCGCAAGTCACACAGCCAAAGCCTTTCCATCTGGACCAATGGCCTGCGGGTGGGGCAGTGGAGCCTACCGGCGCGCGGTGAGATGCAACTACAGTACGACACGGACTGGGTCCGTTCCGACGCCGGACGACCTTTGTCGCTGTCGCTGCCTTTCAGCATCGAGAACCGTTCGCTCAAGGGTGCCAAGGTATTCAATTTTTTTGACAACCTCTTGCCCGACAGCGATGCAATTCGCAGCCGCGCTTGACGCGGATGCGGACTTGCGCATCTCGCTCGCAGGCGCACAGGAGAAAACGGCGCTGCTGCGCTGGCAGGGCCGATGGTACAAACCGCGTGGCTCAACACCAACCACGCATATCTTCAAGCTGCCGCTTGGCCTGGTAGGTGGGCGCAGGGCGGACTTCAGCACCTCTGTGGACAACGAATGGCTGTGCTTGCGCCTCTTGAAGGCCTACGGGCTCGATGTGGCCGACGCCACCATTGCATCGTTCGGCAAGCAGCGCGTTCTTGTTGTGGAGCGGTTTGACCGGCGCATAGCGCCCGACGGTCGATGGCTGATGCGTCTGCCTCAAGAGGATTTCTGTCAGGTTGAGGGTGTGTCACCTCTGAAGAAGTACCAGAGCGAAGGAGGCCCGGGGCTGAAGGCGCTGTTCACTACACTCAAACAGTCAATGAACGCCGAGCAGGACATGCGCACGTTGTTGGCCTCACAAGTTTTGTTCTGGATGCTACGAGCTCCGGATGGGCATGCCAAGAACTTCAGTGTTCAGATTCTTCCCGGTGGACGATTCCGGCTGACCAAGCTGTACGATGTGATGTCTGCCTACCCAGTGCTTGGTGACGGTCCAAACCAGTGGTCGCCGTTCGAGATCAAGCTCGCCATGGCGCTGCTTGGTAAGAACCGGCACTACCAGATGCACAACATCCAGCGTCGGCACTTCAATAGCACGGCGCCCGCAGCATTCTTGGTGGTGTTGAGCAAGCGGCTCAAGCGCTACAGCATATGTCAGCAAAATAAGGTGCGCAAACCCACACACCCCGTCATTGCGAGCGAAGCGAAGCCAACCAATGCCCCCTGTTGTTACCGCGCTACAAACCGCCGCGTCACCCCACCCCCACAC
>CAYHDD010000525.1:0-3054 GCA_964355195.1 uncultured Rhodoferax sp.
GTGGCGGTGGTGTCACTGAGGCTGGCAAAAGTGGCGACGGCAAGGCTGGCAGGCTGCCCAATTCCGTGTGGCTCTCGTCCGGGCTGTGGAAGTCACTGCCGCGTGAGGCCGCCAGATCCAACTCAAGCGCCGTTTCGGCGTCGCGCTGCTACTCAGCGACGCTGTGGCTGCCGGTCACCACTTCCACAGCCAGTCCGCCGTGGGCTTTGAATTCGGTGAACAGCGCGTATTCCTCATTGGCGCTGAACTTGTAACGCGCCGGATGCGCGATGACGGCCACACCACCGGCCTGGTTGATCCAGTTGACGGCATCTTTCAGACTGGCCCATCGGTGTTCGACGTAGCCCGGCTTGCCTTCGGTGAGGTACTTGCGGAAGACTTCGTTGGTTTCACGACAGACGCCGCGCTCCACCAGGCAGCGCGCGAAATGCGTGCGTGAAATGAGCTCCGGGTTGCCGACATACTTGAGCGCACCTTCGTAGACGCCCGGGATGCCTATTTTTGCCAGACTGGCTGACATGTCCCGGGCTCGTTGACCACGGCCGCCGCGGGTGCGCGCCAGCCCCTCGACCAGGCCGGCATGTTGGGGGTCTACACCCAGGCCGACGATGTGGACGGTCTTGCCAATGAAGGTGACTGAAATCTCGACGCCGCACAGGTAGGCCAGACCGTTCGCCCTGGCGGCAGCAGCGGCGCGCTGCTGACCGGCAAGCTCGTCATGGTCGGTCAAGGCCCACAAGGCCACGCCGTTGGCTTTGGCGCGCTCGGCCAGTGCTTCGGGAGTCAGGGTGCCATCGGAGACGGTGGAGTGGCAGTGCAGGTCGGCGTTGAGGGTAGATGTCACGGTTCGATTTTAGGCGCTTGCCCGGTTCCGCGCTCAGAGAGAGAACGTGAGGGCCGCACAGCCGCCGCGCCGGGCCGCCCCAAGCAAGGCTAGCCCCCGCGGGGGGCAGCGCAGTACACGTAGTGACAAGCGTGGGGGCTATAAAGCCGCGCCCTCCACCAGAAAGCGCACCCGGCGCGCGCCGTTCCAAGCATCGGCGTCGAGCCGAAAGGCCAGGGTCACGCGCGCTGGCAAGGGTTCGGTATGGCCAAACCAGATGCCGTCCACGGGTTGCCCCTGATGCTTGAGTTTGAGTGCCATGTGTTTCTCGCCTACCAGGCGTTGCGACAATACTTCGACCTCTTCACTGAAGGTTGGCGCTGCAAAACCCTGACCCCAGACCTGGCTTTGCAGCACGTCGACCAATTCGACTCGCCGGTACTCCGGCTTGAGCGGCCCGTCGGTCTCCAGGCTGCGCGTCAGTGTGGCGGCGTCGAGCCATTCCAGCGCCACCTGGCTGAGCGCCTGCTCGAAGGCGCCCAGGTTGGCGCGCGCAATCGTGCAGCCGGCTGCCATGGCGTGGCCGCCAAAACGCAGCAGCACATGCGGCTGGCGCTTGGCCAGCAGGTCAAGCGCGTCGCGCAGATGAAAGCCGGCAATCGAGCGCCCCGAGCCTTTGAGCTCGTGTTCGTGACCCGGCGCCGTGCTGGCGGCAAACACAAAGGTCGGACGGTGCAGTTTGTCTTTCAGGCGCGAGGCCACGATGCCGACCACGCCCTCGTGAAAGTCCTCATGAAAGACGCAAATCGCCGCCGGCGGTGCCTGCTCAGCGGTGAACAGCGCTTCGGCGACGGCCAGCGCCTGCTCTCGCATGCCGCCCTCAATGTCGCGCCGTTCGCGATTGATGCCGTCCAGCAGCCGGGCCAGCTCCAGCGCCCGGGCGGCGTCGTCGCTAAGCAGGCATTCAATCCCCAGGGTCATGTCTGACAAGCGCCCGGCGGCGTTGATGCGTGGCCCGAGCGCAAAACCGAAATCAAAGGTGGTGGCCACCTCGGCACGCCGGGCGGAAACCTCGAACAGTGCCGCCATGCCGCTCGGCATTGCCAGCGAGCGTACCCGTTTGAGCCCCTGCGCGACCAGACGGCGGTTGTTGGCGTCGAGCTTGACCACGTCGCTCACCGTCCCCAGCGCCACCAGTGGCAGAAGGGCATCGAGCCGGGGCTGGGTTTGCGCGCTGAAGGCGCCGCGGCGGCGCAGCTCGGCGCGTAGCGCCAGCAAGACGTAGAACATGACGCCAACCCCGGCTATGGCTTTGCTCTCAAACGGGCACAGCGGCTGGTTCGGGTTCACGATGACGTCAGCCTCCGGCAACCTGATGGCACCGTCCACGCTGGCGGGCAGGTGATGATCGGTCACGAGCACCTGCAGGCCGAGATGGCGCGCCATGGCCACGCCCTCGAAGCTGGCAATGCCGTTGTCCACCGTGATCAGCAAGTCCGCGCCGCTGTCTTTCACACGCTGGGCAATCGGCGCCGTCAGGCCATAGCCATCGAGCACGCGATCGGGCACCATGAAGCCGACCTGCCGGGCGCCGAGCAGGCGCAGGCCGCGCAGTCCCACCGCGCAGGCGGTGGCGCCGTCGCAGTCGTAGTCGGCGACGATGCAGATCTTCCTGTCTTCGCGAATGGCGTCGGCCAGCAATTGGGCGGCCGCAGCGGCGCCGAGCAGGGTGTCAGGCGTAGCCAAACGTGACAGGCCGTCGTCCAGCTCGTCCGCAGACTGCACGCCACGCGCCGCGTAGAGCTGCGCCAGCAAAGGGTGCAGACCGGTCTGCTCCAGCGCCCAGGCGCTGCGCGGCGGGATGTCACGCGGTACAAGTTTCATAGGGTCTCAAGAATCATCGAAGGGGATGGGCTGCTGAAGCGGCGCTTCAGTCGTTGCAGCAGGCCCTGTGGCGCCGACACAAAAGTCTGAGCTCTGCGCTCGCCGCAGAGAGTCAGTTGCACCGCAGCGCCTTGATCGAGTGTTTGCAGCAGCTCGGCGCATTCGGCGGTGTCGGTTGCCTGCCAGGCCTTCGCCCAGGCGGCCCAGTCGGTCGCCAGCGCCGCGATGCGCAGACGGTTGACGCTGCGCGGCGCTGCGACGGCGGTGGCGCCTTGGGTCGGCAGGACGCCGGTACCGCTTAGCCAGAAGGCATTGACGACAGGCAAGCCGCGTGCACTTCGCGCCTC
>CAYHDD010000526.1:0-3054 GCA_964355195.1 uncultured Rhodoferax sp.
AAGCGGCGGACTGTCGCACGAAAAGATTGAAACCAGCAACTTCCTGATGATCGTCCTGATCCTGGTCGTTCTGCTGTTCGGTGGCCTGGTGGAGATTGTTCCACTGTTCTTTCAGAAGTCGACGACCGAGCCGGTCAAGGGCTTGCAGCCTTACACCGCCTTGCAGTTGGCAGGGCGTGACATCTACACGCGTGAGGGCTGCTACAACTGTCACTCGCAGATGATCCGGCCATTCCGGGCCGAAACGCTGCGTTATGGTCATTACTCGGTGGCTGGTGAATTTGTGTACGACCACCCGTTTCAGTGGGGCAGTAAACGCACTGGACCGGACCTGCACCGTGTGGGTGGAAAGTACAGTGATCAGTGGCACACCGATCATCTGAAGAACCCGCGTGATCTGGTTCCGGAGTCCAATATGCCGGCCTACCCCTGGTTGCTCAAGGATGATGTCGATGCCGCCTCCATGCCGGCTCATATGCGGGCCTTGCGGGCCGTCGGCGTGCCCTATACGGACGAGCAGATTGCCAAGTCGGTCAATGAGCTCAAAGGAAAAAAGGAAGTTGAAGCCGTTATCGCCTATTTGCAGGTGCTGGGCACCTTGGTGAAGTAAGACGAGGGCGAACTACATGGAACTCGATATCAACGTCCTGCGGTCATTGGCCACCGTTGTCAGTTTTGCAGTGTTCATCGGCATTGTTGTCTGGGCTTACTCGAGCCGCAAGAGCGCTGATTTCGAACAGGCCGCAAAACTGCCGTTCGAACAAGACTGACAACCGCAATTGTTAAGGAATATTTATGAGCGACTTTACAAGTAACTTCTGGTCGGTTTTTGTTGCCGGTATCACTCTGGTCAGTATCCTGGCCTGTCTATTGCTGTTGTGGTTCAGTGGCAAAGCCAGAGCCATGACCGCCAGCGACAACAGCACCGGTCATGTGTGGGATGGCGATTTGCGTGAAATGAACAACCCCCTGCCACGCTGGTGGGCCTGGTTGTTTGTCCTCACCATCATCTTCTCACTGATCTATCTGGCCCTGTACCCGGGACTGGGTTCGTATGGCGGCACCTTGGCTTGGACTTCGACCGGTCAGCACAAGGCTGAGGTCGATAAGGGCAACGCGGAGATCGCGCCGTTGTACGCCAAATTCGCATCCATGAAACCAGAGGATGTCGCCAAGGATGCGAAGGCGATGGCCATTGGCGAGCGCCTGTTTCAGAACAACTGCGCCCAGTGCCACGGCTCCGATGCACGCGGCGCCAAGGGGATTCCGAACCTGACTGACGCATTCTGGCTCGGTGGTGGTACACCGGAGATCATCAAGACCAACATCATCAAGGGACGCAATGCGATGATGCCGCCGCTGGGCGCTGCCCTCGGATCTGCCGATGATGTAAAGAACGTGGCGCAATATGTTCTGAGCCTGTCGGGCGGTCCACATGATTCCGTGCGTGCCGCGCTCGGCAAGGACAAGTTCGGCCTTTGTGCCGCCTGTCACGGTCCGGATGGAAAAGGCATGCAGGCCATAGGGTCGGGTGACCTGACCAAGCCTGCTGTATGGATGCACGGCAGCGGAGAGGCGCACATCATTGCCATGGTCAACAACGGCAAGACCAATGTGATGCCGCCGCAGGGCGACAAGTTCACTGAGGCGCAGATCCACGTACTGACTGCATATGTCTGGGGATTGTCCAATAAGGGTGCTGGCACACCGCAGTAGCTCAGCCCACCACAGGCTGGTACAGGTGCTGGTCTGTGCTTCGGCCAGCGCTGGGAGCGCTTGGTGATCTTCTATGATCGGCCGGGTTTGGAGTGGTGCTGGCGCCAAGTCGGCCTGGCGCCACCCCGACTTCAGTCGCTTCTACCTATAAGGATGCTTATGCAGAACAAACGCGCTCAGTCGAGCGGCCCGTGGTGGAAGTTCGGGCATGTCTGGATGGTGTTGGCGGGGCCGGCGCTGGTCGTCGTCGCCAGCTTTGTCACGTTCTACATTGCGGTGACACGGCCTGACCCACTGGTTGCTGAAGACTACTACCGTCAAGGCATCGACATCAACAAGCGCACCCAGGGTGATGAAGCCAATGCGGCCAGTCTGGCGCCGGCCATTCAGGCACGCAATCACGCGGCAACGGGAATGGTTCCGAAGACTGAAGCAAGCAAGAAGCCGCAACAGTGAAAATGCTGATCAGGGCTGGGTGACGACCCGCTCCTGAGGCTCGGCCTGCCGTTCAGCGGGCAGGTCTCGCCGACTTGGCTACGTGCGGCTTCTCGGAGTGACAATCTCGCGCAAGGCGGCGGCGTTCAGGATGCGCACATGGCGCTGTTTAACCTCGACAATTTCTTCATCCACAAACCGCGAGAAGGTTCTGCTCACTGTCTCCAGTTTGAGCCCCAGGAAGCTGCCGATTTCTTCCCGCGTCATTCGGAGTATCAATTCCGATTGCGAAAAGCCGCGCGCATGCAGCCGCTGCACCAGGTTTAGCAGGAACATTGCCAGGCGCTCTTCGGCCCGCATGCTGCCCAGCAACAGCATGACCCCGTGCTCACGCACGATTTCCCGACTCATGATTCTGTGAATATGGCGCTGCAGCGAGCTGATTTCGCGTGAGAACTCCTCGATGCGGTCGAACGCCATGACACACACTTCAGCGTCTTCCAATGCCACTGCATCGCAGGTATGGTAGTCGTTGACAATGCCGTCCAGTCCTACAACCTCGCCGGCCATCTGGAAGCCGGTCACTTGGTCGCGGCCATCCTCCGACGCAACGCAAGTTTTGAAAAAACCGGTGCGAATGGCATACAGACTGGTGAATCTCTCACCGTTGCGAAACAAGGTCATGCCGCGCTTGATCTTGCGTCGCGCACCTACCAGATCATCGATTCGATCAAGGTCATCCTTGCTCAAATCGATCGGCATGCACAGCTCGCGCAGGTTACAGTTCGAGCAGGCTACCTTGAGGGATTGCGGGTTCATACGCCCTATTTTGTCACCAATCGGACGATGGTCCTGACATCTATCAAGATCCACCTACTCAAACCAGGTGATTTTTGATGGTCA
>CAYHDD010000527.1:0-3040 GCA_964355195.1 uncultured Rhodoferax sp.
CTTGTACTGCTTCTTGTCGATCTGGTGACCAATCTCAGCCGATTCAAACATGGCGACACCCTCCGGTGGAACACCCGGGTCACAAGCTTTCGACCCGAAACCAGCCCCATTGTCCCGCATGCAGGTGGGGTCTTGTCAACCGGGTTCAGTGGCGGTCAGCTGCTCAAACCATCTGCCGCCTGGAAGAAGCACTCCCGAGCCTGGTTGAGGACCTGTTCTTTCCAGGCCTCGGTGTTGACGTAAAAGGCGTCCATCATCTGCTGCTTGATCTGGCTCGCCAGCGCAGCGGGTGCCTCCGGGTGCTGATGCAGCCAGTGCTCGGCGCGCAATGCCTGCGTCACCTCGGGAAAGGGCTGCGTGCCGTACTCCAGTGCCAAACCGGTGTACTCACCCTGGGGACACTCTTCGTAGAACGCGCTCCACATCAATCCGGTCAGGAAGGCAGACGTTGACGAGCCGTCATAGATCGAGGTCACCGGTGTGGCGCCGTTGCCATCCCACCACTGCCGGGCACGCGTCAGTGCCGCGGCGTCGTCGCGGCACGCAAAGATGCGTTCCCCGACACCACACGGTCCCAGACCGGTGTGAATGTCAATCCAGGCCACTTTTTGCGCGGTCCGGGCGCGGTCGCGCAGCACTTGGCGAAGGGTGCGGTTACTCCAGGTCGGTTCGGTGCCGCCAAAGAACAAGCCCCCGGGAAATTCATGCTGCCCGCGCGAGACCGCCGACTGAAACGCACCCGCGCTGTGGGTCTGGATGAAGCTCGCAATAGCGGCCGCGTTTTCGGCATCGGGGGGCCAGTGGGCCGGCAACAGCAGCGAGTGAATCGCCCTGTAAGCCTCGTTGACCGGCAAGCTCCGGCTGAAGTTCTGGAAGTTGCGGTTCAAGTCGACGTTTTCATGGGTCGTGCGCCGAATGTGTGAGAAGCCATATGGGTTGAGCGCATGCACATACAGCACCGCCACGCCCTGCGCCTGCGCCTTGGCACGCCAGGCTTCGTCCTGCAAGGCGGCCACTTGCACACCACTGCCGCAATAGCCCTCCACCCCATGGCAGGCGCTGCTGATGATCAGCAGGCGCTCGGCGTCGGGTGAGCCGTCGAGGACCACATCCATTGCCAGGGTCTCCCCGTCGCGTCCGGCGCGCGGATGCAGGTGCGACGTAATCGATAGATGTGCGCCCACAGCGGCACGAAAGAACTTGCTGCGCGCCTCTGCATAGCTGGCAGAAAACGTCTCCTCGGGCTTGATCATTTTTCCCACTCCCTCAGGTGGCGGGCTTCAACCACTCCTCGGCCAGTCTGACCCAGTAGGTGGCGCCCAATGGAATCAGGTCATCGTTGAAATCGTAGCTCGGGTTGTGCAGCATGCACGGCCCCTCGCCGTGCCCCATGTCGCGGTGCGTGCCGTCGCCGTTCGCAATGAAACAATAGCAGCCCGGCTTCGCCTGCAACATGTAGGAAAAGTCTTCTGCGCCCATCACCTGCTCCTGCACCACCACGTTGTCGGCGCCGACAATGCTTTGCATCACTTGGCGAGCAAATTCGGTCTCCGACGCGCTGTTGATGGTGGGTGGGTAGTTGCGTGAAAAATCGAACTCGCAGCGCATGTCAAATGCCTCGCAGGTGTGCTCGACAATGCTCCTCATGCGCCGCTCAATCATGTCCAGCACCTCTACCGAAAAGGTGCGAACCGTGCCCTGGAGCTCGCAGCTGTCGGGTATCACGTTGGTGGCTTCACCAGCGTGAACCATGGTGACCGAAATCACACCGGCGTCGATTGGCTTCTTGTTGCGGCTGATGATGGTCTGAAACGACTGCACCAGTTGGCAGGCCACTGGCACCGGATCCAGGCCGTTGTGTGGCGCCGCAGCGTGCGCGCCCTTGCCGCGGATGGTGATCTTGAATTCGTTGCTGGAGGCCATCACTGGACCCGAGCTGACGGCAAATGTGCCGACCGCAAAACCAGGCCAGTTGTGCATGCCAAAGACCGCGTCCATCGGAAACTTGTCGAACAAGCCATCCTTGATCATCTCGCGAGCACCGCCACCGCCTTCTTCGGCCGGCTGAAAGATCAGGTAAACCGTGCCATCGAAATTGCGCTGCTTTGCAAAGTGCTGCCCGGCTGCGAGCAACATCGCGGTATGGCCATCGTGACCACAGCCGTGCATCTTGCCGCTGTACTGGCTGGCATGGCCAAAGGTGTTGAACTCCTGCATCGGCAGCGCGTCCATGTCGGCGCGCAGACCAATCGCCCGATTCGACGTGCCGTTCTTGACGATGCCGACAACGCCGGTGGTGCCCAGACCGCGGTGGATCGGAATACCCCACTCGGTGAGCTTTTGCGCCACCAGATCGGCGGTGCGCTGTTCTTGAAAGCACAGTTCGGGATGCGCGTGAATGTCGCGGCGAATAGCGGCAATGCTGGCGGCCTGGGTGACGATGGAATCGATAACTTTCATGAGGTCTCCTGTGCGTTCGAGTTTATCTCCAAGTGCAAAATCGCGCTTGGTGGGTCCCGCATGACCATTCGACGCTGTCGGCTGGAACCCTGCATCTTGCCAAATACATTTCGATGGCACTGCCCCGTGTTCAAATAGCCACTTCGCCATTCCGGATTTGACGGGGAGAATGTGATTCTTAACATCTGGAGGAAGGCCATGAACCGTTCGACTCGATGCCTGTCACTGCCACTGTACACGGCGCTGATGTGTAGTTGCGCCTTACCAGGCCCCAGCCACCCTGCACACCCGAGGAAATGAAGGGTTTCGGCGCAGACGGCTCGTATCCGTCCGGTCATTCGTCAACCGGGACCGTGCCGAAGAGGCGCTGATCAAAGAGCTGTTCCGCACATCGACACCACGTACAGAACTATCACGACACGCGAAGGGTGCATGCGTGCGGGAATGTCTGCGGGTGGCTTTGGCACCGCCAACGCCATGATGAAGTTTCCTGAAATGTTTGTTTCTTGCGCTGCATTGAGTCCGGCCATTTACAGCATCGGCGATGCCGTCAAGTACATGACCAAGTTTGCGTCCTGGC
>CAYHDD010000528.1:0-3034 GCA_964355195.1 uncultured Rhodoferax sp.
CGATGGTCGCTGGTATGGCCGCGGTATTGCCGACAACAAGGGCCAGCATTCTGTCAACCTGCAAGCCCTGGCCAACATCTTGAAAGTCCGGGGACGGCTCGGTTTCAACGCCAAGCTGCTGATCGAAATGGGCGAAGAAGTGGGTTCCCCTGGACTGCGCGGCCTGTGCGAAAGGCACCGGCAGCAATTTTGGGCCGACGTCATGATCGCCTCCGACGGTCCGCGTCTGAGCGTCGAGCGCCCGACCCTCTTTCTTGGCTCGCGTGGTTGCCTCAATTTTGATCTGGCGATAGAGGCGCGCGCAGGTGCCCACCACTCGGGTAACTGGGGAGGTCTTATCTCGAACCCCGGCATCCAATTGGCGCACGCCATTGCCAGCATCACCTCGCCCAGCGGGCAAATCCGCATTCCGCAGTGGGTGCCAAGCTCCTTGCCGGCCTCGGTGCGGCTTGCGCTGACCGATTGTGTGGTGGATGGCGGCGTTGACGCTCCGCTGGTCGACGCGGGCTGGGGAGAACCAGGTCTGTCCCCGACGGAGCGTGTCTTTGGCTGGTGCTCTTTTGAGGTGCTGGCCTTCAAGACCGGTAACCCCGAGGCACCGGTCAACGCCATTCCGGCGCGGGCCTGGGCGCGCTGCCAGCTGCGCTTTGTCGTTGGAATCGATCCGGACGAAATATTGCCGGCGCTGCGCCGTCATCTTCAGCGCCAGGGCTTCTCCTTGGTGCAGGTCACGGCGGCTGCCGACGAAGTGTTCCACGCGACCCGGCTTGACCCCGATGACCCCTGGGTGCGCTGGGCGCTGGCGTCGATGGCCGACAGCAGCCAGAAGCAGCCCGCCCTTTTGCCCAACCTGGGCGGCTCCTTGCCCAACGACATCTTCAGTGACGTGCTCGGTTTGCGAACGCTCTGGGTGCCGCATTCCTATCCGGGCTGCTCGCAGCATGCACCCAACGAACACCTGCCGAGCGCCCTGTTGCGCGAGGCGCTGGTCATCATGACCGGGTTGTACTGGGATCTGGGATCAGGCAACACGCCGGCGCGGGCTTGACCGGGCCGGCATCACCATCGAACGCACACCATGAACCAAGACTACAAGAGCTACTGCCAGGTCACCGATCTGGCCGATTCACAAGACTTCCTGACGCGCATCCGTCACCAACTGCATCAGCATCCCGAACTTTCCTTCAAGGAGGCGGCCACCGCCGAACTGGTCGCCCAGCAACTCACGCAGTGGGGTTACGAGGTGACGCGCAACGTGGGTGGCCACGGCGTAGTCGGGCGGCTGCGCCAAGGTGATGGCGTGCGCAGTGTCAGCCTGCGCGCCGATATGGACGCCTTGCCGATCCTGGAAGAAAACCGCAGTGGCCACGCCAGCAAGAACCCCGGCGTGATGCACGCCTGCGGCCACGACGGCCATACCGCCATGCTGCTCGGTGCCGCACGCCAGTTGGCCAGAACACGCAACTTCTCCGGCACCGTCAATCTGGTCTTTCAGCCGGCCGAGGAAGCCGGTCGTGACAGTGGTGCGCAGTGCATGATTGCCGATGGCCTGTTCGAGCGCTTTCCCTGCGACGCCATCTTTGGTCTGCACAACCATCCCGGCTACCCGACTGGCACCTTCATGTTCGGCAGCGGCGCCTTCATGTCCGCCTCCGACCGGGTGTTGATCACCGTGCGGGGTCGCGGCGGGCATGCTGCGCGTCCGCATCTGGCGGTTGATCCGATCCTGATTGCCGGCAGCCTGGTGATGGCTTTGCAAAGCGTCGTGGCGCGCAATATCGATCCGACCCAGACCGCCATCGTCACCATCGGTACGCTCAACGCGGGCATGGCGAGCAACGTGATTCCCGAGACTGCCAGCATGGGCTTGAGCGTGCGCTCGTTCAGCCCCGAGACGCGCGAGCGACTGCGCCAGCGCATCACCGAACTGGTCACGCTGCATGTGCAGGGTTATGGCGGCTCGGTTGAAATCGATTACGAACCAGGAACGCCGGTGCTGGTCAACAGTCAGGCGGAAACCGACTTCGCGTTGCACGTAGCGAGCGAACTGGTCGGCGCCGAGCGCACCATTTCCCCGTTCGGTCCGGTCACCGGCAGCGAAGACTTCGCCTACTACTTGCAGCACAAGCAGGGCTGTTTTCTGCGTCTGGGCAACGGCGTTGACAGCGCCATGCTGCACAACGCCCGCTACGATTTTGATGACAGCAACCTGAGCGTCGGCGCCGCCTACTGGACGCGCCTGGCAGAGCGCTTTCTGGCGCAGGGTGTGACAGTGGCGCCCTGACTGGCCAACACCGCAGGCGTGCCAGGACATGACCGGGGCGCCGTGTTAGAGTTCACCCATCGGGGTATCAGCTCCCCGGCCTCGGGCTTATCAAGGCCCCAAGACGGTGTCCCGTCCAAACGCTGCAACCTTGAATGGGCTACCTATGGACACCACCAAACCGTCTCAATTTTCAAAGACCGACACACCGGCTTACGCATGCTCGTGCGCCGAGTTGGCAGCACAGCTGCATGCCGACAAGGCACCCTTGACCATCGACGTGCGAAAGCAGGCTGCGTTCCTGGCTTCCAGCTACACCCTGCACGGCGCTCTGCGGCGCGACCCGGCACAGCTTGACGCCTGGGCGGCCACCTTGCCGCGCGCAACTTCCATGCTGCTGTATTGCGTGCACGGTCACGAGGTCAGCCAAAACACCGTGACCGCGTTGCGCCTGCGTGGCATCGATGCCCGCTTCCTTGAGGGCGGCATCGAGGCCTGGCGCGAACAGGGGCTGGCGCTGTTTGCCAAGGCGGCCGACAGTGCCACGCGCTGGGTCACGCGCGAACGCCCCAAGATCGACCGCATTGCCTGCCCGTGGCTGCTGCGTCGGTTTGTCGATGCACAGGCGCAATTCCTCTATGTGCCAGCGGCGCAGGTGGGTGCTGCGGCCCAGCAGCAAAACGCCACGCCCTACGACGTCAACGCCGATGTCGCAGCCACGGCTTTCACGCACGACGGCGCCCAGTGCAGCTTTGATGCCTTCATCAAGAA
>CAYHDD010000529.1:0-3030 GCA_964355195.1 uncultured Rhodoferax sp.
TGGACCGCCGGCTACGTAGCCGACATTGCCTATACCTATGGCTACTATCTGGAACTCAACCCACTGCGGCAGCAGTTGGCATTCTTGAATGCCGGATGGGTTCCCCCGCAAGAGGGGATGCATTGCGAGCTGGGTTTTGGGCAAGGGCTCAGTGCGAACATTCACGCTGCGTCTTCAACGGGTACCTGGTATGGCACCGACTTTAACCCTGCGCAGGCGGCCTATGCGCGGGAGTTGGCTCAGGCGTCGGGTGCCAATGCGCATCTTACGGATGAGGCGTTTGAAGATTTCTGCCAGCGGCCAGATCTGCCCGACTTTGACAGCATTGGTCTGCACGGCATCTGGAGTTGGATCAATGACGCCAACCGAGCCGTCATCGTGGACTTTGTTCGCCGCAAGCTGAAGGTTGGGGGCGTGCTTTACATCAGTTACAACACGCACCCGGGTTGGGCAACGTTTGCCCCCATGAGACACCTCTGGACCGAGCATGCAAAGACCATGAGTGCGCCCGGTGACGGTCGAGTCAAGCAGGTTGAGGGCGCTTTAGCGTTCACCGAAAAGTTTCTGGCGGCCGATCCAAGTTATGCCAAGAACAATCCACAGTTGATTGAACGCACCAAGAAGGTCAAGGAGCAGGACAGAAGCTATTTGGCGCATGAATACTTCAACCGTGATTGGCAGCCCATGCACTTTGCGGACATGGCAAAGTGGCTGGAGCCGGCGAAGCTCGGGTTTGCCTGCTCGGCGCATTACCTGGACCAGATCGACGCGATTAACCTGACCGCCGATCAGCAGGCCTTGCTGAATGAGATTTCGGACCCCATGTTTCGCCAGACCGTGCGCGACTTTGTTGTGAATCAACAGTTTCGCAAGGACTACTGGGTGAAGGGCGGCAGAAAGCTGAACCCGCTCGAGCAGGCCGAAGGGCTCAGAGCCCAACGAGTGCTGTTGGTGCAGCCGCGCGCTGACATTAAGCCCAAGGTGACCGGTTCAATTGGCGAGGCAACGCTGCAAGACGCGGTTTATCTGCCGATACTAGATTTTTTGGCAGATCATAAGACCAAGACCTTGGGGCAGATTGAAGACGCCGTTAAAACGCAGGGCGTTGCATTGGCGCAAATTACCCAGGCGGTGATGATTCTTGCAGGTGCCGGGCATCTGGCGACGGTGCAGGATAAGGGCATTGCGCTGAAAGCACGCAGGCAGACTGACAAACTGAACGCCCACCTTATCGACAAGGCGCGTGGCAGCCCCAACATCGCCTACCTGGCCAGTCCGGTGACAGGAGGTGGCGCTGGCGTGAACCGCTTTCAACAGTTGTTCTTGCTGGCAATCAGTGAGGGTAAAGAGCGGCCAAAGGATTGGGCACAATCAGTCTGGCAAATCCTGCAATCGCAGGGGCAGAAGATAGTGAAAGAAGGCAAAACGCTGGAGACCCCCGAAGAAAATCTGGAAGAACTCAAGACCCAGGCAGACACCTTTGCCAAGAAGATGCTGCCAATATTGAAGGCTCTTCAAATCGCGTGAAGCGCAACTCCGGCTGTATCGGAACAGGACCGGCTGGCCCGGAGTGATGACCAGGAAAAGAAGGAATAGACGATGGGAATAATCAAAATTGACGGTCAGGACTACGACTTTGATAGTTTGACTGAGGTGGCAAAGCAGCAGCTGCAGAGCCTGCAGTTTGTTGATGGCGAGTTGTCACGTCTGGCAGCGCAGACCGCGATCTGCAGAACGGCCCGTGCTGCCTACGCGAAGGCGCTTCAAGAGGCTTTGGCGGCTCCAGCGCCAGCACCGTTTTCCGGCGACACGATCAAGCTCGGTTAGCTGAACACACAAGGAACACACACATGAACATAGTCACCGTTGAAGGCAGGCAGTACGATCTGGACGCCGTACCGGCCGATGCCCGCACGCACATTGAGCAGTTGACGTTTCTTACCACCGACCTGGCAAAGATGCTGGTGCCGCCGATTGATTTGCCGGCCAAGCTGGAGTCCACCCGGGCCGCGCTGGCGCAGGCTCTGGCGGCCGGGCTCGGGCAGGGCGTGGTGGGTCCAGAGCAATGAAAGGAGTGATGCATTTCAGCTTGAGAGCGACAAGTCTGCTTGTTGTGATCGGCCTGGCTGCCTGCGGCGGCCTTGAAAAAACCGACATCACGCCGGACCGTCTGATGTACGGCAAGCTTGCCACTTTCACCGTTAACGGCCCGAATCTGGACAAAGGCATCACCTTCAACGCGCCTTCGTGCAGTGGCATCGCTGAAGTGGCAGCCAGTGCTGCCCCGACTGAGAAGGTTTACACCTGCACGCCCGCAGTGACCGGGCCGATGACGGTGGCGGTGGTAGGCGCTGGCGTTGTGTTGCGTTCCATGACTGTCACCATTGCCGTGCCCCAGGTCACCCTGGCAACCAGCCTGGGCGACATTGTGATGGAACTCGATCCGGTCAAGGCACCGCTGTCGGTCAACAACTTTTTGCAATACGTCAATACCGGGTTTTACAGCAAGCTGCTGTTTCACCGCGTCATCTCCGGCTTCATGATTCAGGCTGGCGGCTTTGACGCTACGCTGGCGGCGGTCAACACCAGGCCACCGATCACGCTGGAATCGAACAATGGCCTCATCAACCTGCGCGGCACCCTGGCGATGGCGCGCACCGATGTGCCCAATTCAGGCACCTCGCAGTTCTACATCAACGTCATTGACAACCCGCCGCTGGATTACGTCAGCGCAACGCAACCGGGCTACGCCGTGTTTGGCAAGGTGGTCACAGGCATGGCGGTGGCCGACGCCATCGGTGCTGTGCCCACGGGTGTTCGCAACGGAATGAATGATGTGCCGTTGACCGATGTGGTGATTCTGTCGGCTACGCAGACGCAGTAGCTTCGCGGGGGTGGCCCATGCATACAAAACAGTAGCCGGCCTGGCTAATGAGTAATTAATGTTATACTTGAATATAATGTAACAGACTGGCCCACCATGTACACAACCAATCTTCGCAAAGTAGGCGGCTCCGTCATGATGGCGGT
>CAYHDD010000530.1:0-3027 GCA_964355195.1 uncultured Rhodoferax sp.
CGCAGCCATGGCCTGTGCACTGAATGTGGTCGGATTGATGAATGTGCAATTTGCGATTCAGAACATCGATGGCCAGGACGTGATCTATGTGCTGGAGGTCAATCCGCGCGCCTCGCGTACGGTGCCCTTTGTGTCCAAGGCGACCGGCATCCAACTGGCCAAGGTGGCAGCGCGCTGCATGGTTGGTCAAACCCTGGCGTCGCAGGGCATCCGGGGCGAGGTGACGCCACCGTACTTCAGTGTGAAAGAAGCCGTCTTTCCGTTCGTCAAGTTTCCGGGCGTCGATACCATTCTGGGGCCCGAGATGAAGTCGACCGGCGAGGTCATGGGCGTCGGGAAAACCTTTGGCGAGGCGTTTGTCAAGTCGCAAATCGGTGCCGGCACCAAGTTGCCGCGTTCTGGCAAGGTCTTTGTCTCCGTCAAGAACAACGACAAAGGGCGTGCGATCGAAGTCGCCCGGGCGCTGGTGGCCATGAACTTTGTGATGGTAGCAACCCGTGGAACTGCCGCTGCCATCAACGCGGCGGGCGTGCCCTGTGCGCTGGTGAACAAGGTGACCGAGGGTCGGCCCCACATCGTTGACATGATCAAGAACAACGAAATTGCCATGGTTATCCATACCGTGGAAGAGCGTCGCAATGCGATTGCGGACTCACGCCAGATCCGCACTTCCGCGCTGCTGGCCCGTGTCACGACGTTTACCACCATCGCTGGGGCCGAGGCTGCTGTTGAGGGGTTGCCGCATCTGGATCTGCTGGACGTGATTTCTGTGCAGGAGATGCATCAGCAACTGGCGCAACAGTTGATTTCGCCCTGACATTCGCGGCATAATTCGCGCCTACCGCCGGACGGCAACGTTCGGCGGTTTCCTTTTGTGTTACCCCATTGGAGCAGTACGTGGCTACCCTTCCTATTACCAAACGCGGCGCAGAGAAACTCAAGGCGGAGTTGCAGAAGCTAAAGACGATTGATCGTCCGTGGGTCATTAACGCCATTGCCGAAGCACGCGCCCAAGGCGACTTGAGCGAAAACGCCGAGTACGAAGTGGCCAAAGACCGCCAAGGCTTCATCGAAGGCCGGATTCAGGAGGTTGAAGGCAAACTGTCGGCCTCGCAGGTGATTGATCCGGCTGAGCACCATGCCGCCGGGCGCGTCGTCTTTGGGGCCACGGTGACCCTGGAGGACGAGGATTCCGGCAAGCGCGTGACGTACCAGATCGTCGGTGAGGATGAGGCCGACATTAAACTCGGTTTGGTCAATATCGGCAGCCCGATTGCGCGCGCCTTGATTGGCAAGGAGGAAGGCGATAGTGTCGAAGTGCAGGCGCCCGGCGGGGCCAAACACTACGCAGTGGTGGCGGTCAGCTATGTCTGACTGCGCTTCTTGATGCTGACCTGCTTCGGCTTGGAACGCTTGACCTGACCGCCTGCGGTAAGACGTTGATTGCCCAGAACGCGCAGGGTCTTGACTTCCGGGCGCTGCCCACCCTGTTTGCTGTACTTCAGAACCTTGAAATCACGTGGACCTGGCATGCGGTCCTCGTCAACCGTCTTCTCCACCTCGGGGATCGGACGCCAGAGAACCAGAAGTTTGCCAATGTGCTGAATCGGGGCGGCGCCGAGTTCGTCGGAGAGGCGCTTTAGCATGCTCTCGCGCACCACGCGGTCGTCGGCCAGGACTCGAACCTTGATCAGGCCGTGGGCCTTCAGGGCGCCATCAGCCTCCTTCAAGACAGCCGGACTGAGGCCGTCGCTCCCGATCATCACGACCGGGTCCAAGTGATGTGCCTGGGCACGGTAGTCTTTGCGTTGGGCGGGGGTCAATTGAATTGCAGACATGGCGCTATTATCGGTTACCAAGGATCCCATGAAGTCCAAAGTCAAAAGCAGCAAGGTGAATCGAGCGTGGTTGAATGATCACGTCAACGATACCTACGTCAAGCTCGCCACGCTTGAGGGTTACCGCTCGCGTGCAGCCTACAAATTGAAGGAAATCGATCTGGCCCTTGGTTTGATCAGGCCCGGACAGTTGGTCGTCGACCTCGGCTCGACGCCCGGCGCCTGGAGCCAGTATGTGCGGCGCAAGATGTCACCCAAGACCGCGACCGGCGGTGGCGCTGCTGCCGGCGAACTCAGGGGCAGCATCATCGCCCTCGACCTGTTGCCGATGGAACCCCTGGAGGGAGTGCAATTCCTGCTCGGTGATTTTCGCGATGCTGAAGTTGCGCAGCACTTGGCGGACCAAATGCGCGGGCGACAAGCGGATGTAGTGGTCTCGGATATGGCGCCCAACCTGTCGGGCATCGCATCTGCGGATGCTGCGCGCATCGAAGACCTGGTTGAATTGGCGTTGGAGTTTGCACAAGCCCATTTGAAAGGCCACGGGACCTTGGTTGCCAAGCTGTTTCATGGCGCCGCCTACGAGCATCTTGTCAACCGATTCAAGCAGACATTTGTGGTCGTCAAGACCTTCAAGCCGAAGGCTTCGCGCGATAAATCGGCCGAGACCTTCCTGACTGGCACGACGCTGAAGTGCGCACATTCGTCAACCGGTGGCGCTTCAATCCGAGCAAACCCTCCCGACTCGCCTTGAAACGCCTAAAATGGCACCCAACTGTGTCTTGTCTTCCTCATTGCGTCCCTATTGGAGCCTCGCTTGAATAATCAGTGGTTCTCGAAAATTGCCGTTTGGCTCGTCATTGCGCTCGTGCTTTTTACTGTTTTCAAACAGTTTGAAACGCGCGGTCCGGCCGGAGCGGCCAGTCTGGGTTATTCGGAGTTCCTGGATGAGGTGGCAGCGAAGCGCATCAAGAGCGCGGTCATTTCGGAAGGACAAGGCGGCACTGAGATCGTTGCCGTGACAACAGACGACCGCAAAGTCAGGACCACCGCCACGTACCTGGACCGGGGACTGGTGGGTGATTTGCGCAACAACGGTGTTAAATTTGATGTCAAGCCCCGTGAAGAAGGCTCGCTCCTCATGACCTTGCTGGTTAGTTGGGGGCCGATGCTGTTGTTGATTGGGGTC
>CAYHDD010000531.1:0-3026 GCA_964355195.1 uncultured Rhodoferax sp.
GCTCCGGCAAGTCCTGGTAGCAGGTCTTGCAGTCGGTGCATTTGACCTGGTCCGCGGCGTCGTAAGTTACTAGCGCGTCAGCCACCGCAACGTCAGCGGTGGCCCCACCCGCCGGGCTGCCCAGCACCGGCACGATGGGGACCGTGCGGGCGGCGGCAGCGGGCGCCTTGCTGGCCGCCGCCAACTCGGACATGGCGCGCGCAAAGGAGTCGAGCGACAGGTCGCGCTGCGACACCGAGTCGCGGTACTGCGCTTGCAGGGACTCCATGCTGGCACGGTGGCTGGAATCCAGTTTGGCCACGTTCTGTCCGTCCAGAAACTGTAGCAACTGCCAGTACTTGCGACGTTCCTCGACCAAGGCGACGATGGCCCCCGTGACGGCGATCTTGATCAGACGCCGGTTGGCGTCGGTGGCCCAGATGAACGCCGTCCGGCCGTCGCGCTGGTGCGATGCCAACTCCACAAAGTTCTCAACCGGCATGGCATTGACATCATCGGCCGCCAGCTTGTGAAACTGCTTCTTGAACCGAATCTCGCCATAGGCGAAGTGCGCCGGCGTCAGCGCCGTGCTCAGCAATTTCAGCTGGCCGGCCTCGTCCAAGTATTCCAGCGTGGTGCGCGCCCAGAGTTGCTCGGGGTCCGGGTTGCCCTCGAGCGAAAACCAGTCGTGCACGGTGCTGCCACGACGCGGGTCGTGCACAAAGACCGGGCTCATGCGGCTCTCGACCGCCAACCGGGAGCGCGCCGACGAAGCCGCGTCAGCGATGCCATGCTCACCCTGGCAGGGGGTGTAGACGTCGAGCAGCGCCGGGCCGTCGGTGTAGCTCAGGAACTCCATCGTGTTCTTCAGGAAGTGGCCCTGCAGTGAAGTGCTGGTGGCGCACACAAACACCTTGGAATGGAAGGCCGCAATCAGACCGAGTTCCTTGCGCGACTCCTGCTTGCCACTGGCGGCACTGCCGTAACGTGCCAGGTCCGAGTCCTGGCCCAGGAAACTTGATGTTGAAGCCTGGCCGCCCGTGTTCGAGTAGGACCCCGTATTGAGCACCAGAACCTTGAGCGGTGTGCCGCTCATCAGAATGCGTGACAAGGCGCCAAAACCGATGTCGTAGGTGGCACCGTCGCCGCCGACGGTGATGACCGTCGGCATCATGCCCAGTTCAGCCAGACTGAACTGTTCCCATGACAGCATGCGCAGTTCCTGATCATGCGTCTTTGCATCGTACGCATCGGCCAGTTCAAGTCGAGCCAGCCGCAGCGCTCGCACATCCGCGACGGTCTGCGCGGCAATGCCTTCGAAGATGCCCTTGGCCAGCGGCTGAGCGTCCTGGAACAGGCCGTTGACCCACGGATCGTTATAGCAGTTGTAGGGGAAAGTTGAAGCGTAGACACTGCTGCAACCGGTCGAGTTGGCCACCACTGCCCCGGCCGGCCCGTTCCCGCTGGGGCCACTCTCCAGGTAGTAGAGGCGCTTTTCAAGGTTAGCGATGAGCGCGTCCAGGCGCTGCTGTCGCTGCGCATCGGAGATCGCCACGGCACCGCGTTTGGCACTCAAGTCAGCCAGCAATCCTTCCAGCTCGCGCAGTTGGGCGCGCTGGCGCCGGTCGGTCAGCGCCTGGTTCGTGGCCATCACCAGGCGAATGGCAGTCACCTCACCGCAACCGCGGCAGGCACCGTGGCCGCCGGTGGTTGAGTAGTAGTTGGAGCGCTCGAGGAGCAGTCGTTTGATTTCGCCGTCGGCCAGGGTAGCGCCATCGACAAAGCGCCCCGGCGTGTCGGGAAGTTTGCCCATGAAATCAAAGCGCTGTTGCAAAGCGCCAACCAGGCCACTGTCCTGCTCGCGAGCCACCAGGGCTGAAGGGCCGCAGACCTCGATGCACTCCAGGCAGCCACTGCACTTCCACGGGTCAATGTTGGCAGCGAAGAGCCCGCCGGAGCCGGGCTTGACCTTTTCCATGGCATCAAAGAACGGCCGTGTACGCGCCACCGGGTAGAGCGCCAGCAGTTCGACCAGCTTGTTGAAATTGCTCAGCAGCGTGACGTTGTCCGTTTCCAGATGCACGGCCGCCTCAGCCAGCAACTCGTGGAACGGCCTGGCTTGCTTGCTCTGGCGGTAACTCTCTCGCACCGCCTCGGCCAGGCCGTAGGCATGAGCGCGCATTGCTTCAGCCTGGGTTGGCAGGATGTCGAGTTGCCGAATGCCAGACAGCAGCAGTTCGTGCAGTTCGTGAACCACATTCGGAATGGCGGCATCCGGGCAAACCAGTGCGCACTCCATGCAACCGGTGCACAAGTCGGCTTTGAATTCGGGCACGCTGCGCCGGAACAAGCCCTTGTCCTTGGAGCCCGCCGTACCAGCAGGCATGAACAGGCCCGCGCCCGGCAGTACCGGCGCTTCGCCGATGGCCCCCGCGCGAAACGGATTGAGCACCATGTCGTCGTAGTACTGACGGTCAAACATGCCGGCGCAGGCCGAGTCCGCACCGCTGTGGCACGCGGCCTCGGACAGCGCAACGCTGTGAATCTGAATCGGTGCCGGCCTGGCATCGATCAAGGTGAATGCTTCCAACCCGTAATCGATCTGGCGTGTCGCCTCAATACCCTCGCGAATCACGGCCATATTGCCATCAATCACAGCACCACCCTTGCCACCAAACTTCGTCGAAATCTGTTGACGAACTTTCTCCAGAATCACCTCGGCGTCAGCACCACCGGCAACCTGTTGCACGTGACCCGCAACCGCGCCGATGAAGGCAATACCCATCATGCGGGTGGCCAGCTCAGGGGTCGGCGCGTGCTTCTTGGCCACGGCAAAGGCGTCGATGATGAAGAAGCGAATTTGGCGCTCGCGCAGGGTCTGGCGCGCCTTGGTCGGCAGTTCTTGCCAGACCTCTTGCGGAGATCCGCTCGACTGCAAGATGAAGGTGCCACCCGCCACCAGCCCGAGCAAGGGATTGGTATGGCTGAAGACCCGGTGGTCGGGCGCCACTACAACCTCTACGTCCTCCAACTCGGCATTTGTGATC
>CAYHDD010000532.1:0-3019 GCA_964355195.1 uncultured Rhodoferax sp.
TGATCGGGGCAATGGTTGCGCGACTGACACGGGGGTTGGTCTACCCGCTTGCGCCGTGCAAAAACCAGCCGAATTGAGCCAATCGTCTCAGCCAGCCTGTGACCGCTTACCCTCCAGCAATTTCACCAACGCCCACAACACGCGGTTTGCTGGCGTCGCAATGCCCCGCGCCTCGCCTCGCCGTACGATCAGGCCATTGAGGTGGTCGATCTCGCTCCGCTTACCGCGCGCTAGGTCTTGCGCAGTCGATGAGGACTGATTGGGCATGCTGCCGGCGAGTTGGGCCACGGCCGCGTGTACGTCGTCCGCAACGAGCACGCCTTCGGCCTGGGCCACGGCCAGGCATTCGACCACCACGTCGTGCATCACTTCCTTCACACCGATGCCCGCCACCGTCTTGCCGTAGGGTAGCTGTGCGATGGCCGAAACCGCGTTGTAGGCGCAGTTGAGGATTAGCTTGGCCCACAACGCGCCACGCACATTGTTGGAAATTTCTGTCGGCACACCAGCGTCTGCCAGTATTTGCGCCAAGGCTTGGCTGGCACCGACGGGCTCAATCACCAACTCGCCGCGACCGTGGTGCCTGAGGTGGCCTGGGCCGACCATTTCGGTGGCGACGTAAACCACGGCAGCACCTACCGCTGTGCTGCTGAGCACGCTGCGCAGGCGGTCGACATTGTCGACACCGTTTTGCATGGTCAGCACCAGCGCATCGCTCGCCAGGTGCGGCTGAATCTGCGCGCCGGCGGCCTCTGTGTCGGTGGATTTAACGCAGAAGAGCACTAGGTTGGCGCCCTGCACTGCGCTGGGCTGGCTGGTGGCTGCAAGCCGTACGTACTCATCGAAACTCGATGTCTGCATGCGTAGGCCAACGCTGGCTATCGCCTCGACATGCTGAGGCCTGGCAATAAGCACCACATCATGACCGGCGCGAGCCAGCATGCCGCCGTAGTAACAACCGACGGCGCCCGCACCCATAACGGCCACCTTGAGTCGACCATTTGCGGCGTGAGCTTCGGTGAACCGGAGACTGGTCATGAAGAACCCTCGTGTGTGGAACAACAATACTGATTCTAAGTACTGCCGTGGAGCAGATCATCATGACTGGTTGCTATCGCACTACTTACTAAACTCTGTGATATGCCACCCGGACTCTGAGATCTCGGTTGCCCGACCTTGTCCGACATGGTGTATAAGTAATAACTATTGCAAAGCAATGCGCTTCATTGGGATGCGTGTGTGCTTCACTGCACTAAGGAGACAACAATGACCCAATCGGATCGTATTTCCACGAGCCGCCGCCAACTGCTAATCGCTGCAGGAGCCCTGACCGGCGTATCCATCGCGGGCCGATCTTTGGCGCAGGCCAAGACCAAGGTAGTCTACGGGCAAGGTAGCATTGACCCCATCTTCACTGCCGGATACGTGGCGCTAAAGAAGGGCTACTTCGGCGAGGCCGGTCTTGACGTCGAATATCTGAATTCGCAAAGTGGCCCGCGCACGATGCAGATGCTTGCTGCCGGGCAGATCCTGTTCGGTGCCACAGCAGCCACCGCCGCGCCGGCGCTGACGCTCGCCGGCAAAGCCGCCACTCTGATCTACGGCTTCGACCGCCGCATGACGTACGCCAACGTGATCGTGCGCAAGGCCGACTACGACAGCGGAAAGATCAAGTCGCTGAAGGACTTGGCGGGCAAGCGCATCGGTGCCACGCAGCCGGGCTCTGTCACGGCGGTGATGGCGCTGTACCTCGCCGAGCGAGCCGGTATCGGCGGTAAGGTCGACATCCGCCCACTGGCCGACCTAGCGACGATGCTGGGTGCGCTAAAGACTGGGTCAGTGGAAGCCAGCATGGCCACCGCGTCGATGATGGAACAAGCCATCGCCGATGGCCGGGGTGGGGCGATTTTCAATGGCACGAGCGACACCGTGTGGGACGATTTGATGGGCGGTGACGTGCCGGGTATCGCAGCATCTACGCTGAAGGACACAGTCGAAAAGCGTCCCGAAATCGTGCAGGGCTTTGTCAACGGTCTAGTCAAGGCACAGAACCTGATCAACACGAGTTCGGCTGACGACATCACGGACCTGATCTATGCAGACTACTTGAACGCGCTCGCCCGCCCGGCGGTGCTCAAGGCGATCACACTCTACAAAGACAAGGTCTGGCTGAAGGACAACATCATCACCGAGGATGCGTACAACCGCGTAGCACGCGTGATGGGTGATGGCCGGCAGTTCTCCAACGAACAAATGAAATCGGCGACGTATGCGACATGTGTCGACATGAGCTTTGTGCGCAAGGCGCGCGGGATGAAGACCTGATCGCCGCATGATTGGCTTAAAGGACGTCAGCAAGGCTTTCTACACCGACGCCACGACCACCTGGGCGGTCGGCAATGTATCGCTGTCAATCGCCCAAGGTGAGTTTGTCTCGATCGTTGGCCCGTCCGGCTGCGGCAAGAGCACGTTGCTAAACCTGATCGCCGGGTTTCTTGAACCTACCGCGGGTAGTGTCGAGATTGACGGGCAGCCGATAGCGGGCCGGCTGCACCCGACCCTCGGCTACATCTTCCAGAAGGACACCCTCCTGCCATGGTTCACAGTCCAGAAGAACGTCGAACTCGGCATGCGGTTCAAGGGCGTGGCGGAAGAACGCATCGCACCCCGGGTGGCGGAACTGCTCGAACTCGGGCACCTGACCGGATTCTCCGAAGCCTATCCGCACCAGTTGTCGGGCGGCATGCGTCGCCGCGTGGCGCTGCTCATGAGCCTCGCGGTGGAACCTCGCATCGTGCTGATGGATGAGCCCTTTGGTGCACTTGACACGCATACCAAGACGCACCTGCACCGCGAACTGATGGAAATCTGGCGCAAGCTCAAGCAGACGATCATACTTGTCACGCACGACTTGGACGAGGCGATCACGCTATCGGACCGCGTGATCGTGCTGTCCTCGCCGCCCAGCACCGTATTACTAGACGAGCAAATCAAAATTCCGCATCCCCGTGATGTGTTC
>CAYHDD010000533.1:0-3008 GCA_964355195.1 uncultured Rhodoferax sp.
GCGCGTGCCGCGCATGTTCTACGACTATGCCGACTCCGGCTCCTGGACCGAGGGCACCTACCGCGCCAACCAATCTGATTTCCAGAAAATCAAGTTGCGCCAGCGCGTCGCCATCGACATGTCCAAGCGCAGCACCACCAGCAGCATGATCGGGCAGCCAGTGGCGATGCCGGTGGCACTGGCGCCGGTCGGGCTGACCGGCATGCAGCATGCCGACGGCGAAATCCTGGCGGCACGCGCGGCCAAGGCGTTTGGTGTGCCGTTCACGCTCTCGACCATGAGCATCTGCTCGATCGAGGACGTGGCGGCCGGCACCGACAACCACCCGTTCTGGTTCCAGGTCTACGTCATCAAGGACCGCGGCTTCATGGAGCGTCTGATTGACCGCGCCAAGGCCGCCCACTGCTCCGCGCTGGTCCTGACACTGGATTTGCAAATCATCGGCCAACGCCACAAGGACCTGAAGAACGGTCTGAGCGCACCTCCGAAACTGACCCTGCCCAACATCATCAACATGGTAACCAAGCCGCGCTGGGGACTGGGCATGCTGGGCACCCAGCGGCGTGGTTTTGGCAACATCGTCGGCCATGTCAGCGGCGTCGAAGACATGGGTTCTCTGTCGGCCTGGACCTCAACCCAGTTCGACCCAAGCCTGAACTGGAACGATGTCGAGTGGATCAAGAAGCGCTGGGGCGGCAAACTGATCCTGAAGGGCATTCAGGACGTGGAAGATGCCAAACTGGCCGTTCAGTCGGGCGCTGATGCACTGATCGTCTCGAACCATGGTGGTCGGCAATTGGATGGCGCCGAAAGCAGCATTCGCGCCCTGCCGGCCATCGTCGACGCCGTTGGCAAGGAGATTGAGGTTCACATGGATGGCGGTATACGCAGCGGGCAGGACGTGCTCAAGGCACGCGCGCTGGGCGCCAAAGGCACCTACATCGGCCGCGCCTACATCTACGGCCTGGGCGCCATGGGCGAAGCCGGCGTGACCAAGGCGCTTCAAGTCATCCACAAGGAACTCGACACCACGATGGCCCTGTGCGGACGCACCGACATCGACGCGATTGACAGCTCGATTCTGCTGACGGGGACGTACTGACGGCGACGATGGGGGATCGCCACCCCACCCGTGGCTCCGACAATGTGAACGGCCATGAACAAGAACGACCAAGGAGCCCGGCAAGCCACCGATGAATGAGACTTCCACCCCTGCCGCACTGGCCCCCTTTTTGAGTGAGAAGTTCCGCTTTTGGTCATTCGTCTCGATGGCGCTGCTGGTGTTTGTTCACGGCTACACCATCCCGCCTACCTACCTGCAGCCCTGGACAACGCCCGGACTGCCGCTGGGTCTGACCAGCTTTGTGGAATACCTGTTGGCCAATGGCCTGCTGCGCTTTCGCATTCCGATGCTGTTTGCCATATCGGGCTTCCTTTTTGCATTGCATGATGCGCAAGCGCACCTGCAGCGGATGAAGAAGCGCGTTCGTAACCTGCTGTTGCCCTACATTTTGTGGAGCGGCATTCATCTTGTGATCCTCTATCTGATGGAGATGGACCCCACGCTGCGAAGTTGGGTTTCAGCCCACGGCATCGCTGCAATTACCGAGCAGCAACGGCTGGTTCACGATTACCAATGGAATGATGTGCTGATCCGCTGGCTGCTTGCGCCAGTGCCCTACCAGCTGTGGTTTATTCGCGTGCTGTTCCTCTACAACCTGGCATATCCCCTGTTGGCACGCTGGGTCACTGGTCCTGCCTCTGGCAAAGTGTTCTTTTCCGTGGCGCTGCTGCTGTGGCTGGCAAGCTTGAACATCTTCTTCTTTGAGGGCGAAGGTCTGCTGTTCTTCGGACTGGGTGTCTGGATGCAGAAGTCAGGCTTCAACCTCGCCACGCCCGGCCGCTGGCTGCGCCCGGCACCGTGGGCTGTTCTGTGGTTGGCCAGCGCTACGGCAAAGACCTGGCTCGCGTTTGAAGGGCAGGCAATGCTGGGGGATGCAGTGTTTCCCGTGATGGTAAATCTGCACAAGCTGTGCATTTTCTCTGGGCTGGTGACTGCCTGGTACGGTTCGGATGACCTGGTGCGCTTTTTGATGGCGCAGCGATGGTTTGTCTGGTCCAGTGCGTTCTCATTCATGATCTATGCGCTGCATGCGCCGCTGGTCGCGGTGCTGATCGATCCATGTCTGCGGCTGTTCGGCAATCTGCCCGATCCGCATCTGGCCACCTACCTTTTCTTGCCCCTGTGCCTGATCGCCGTGTCGG
Source organism: uncultured Rhodoferax sp. (assembly GCA_964355195.1). Taxonomy (GTDB): domain Bacteria; phylum Pseudomonadota; class Gammaproteobacteria; order Burkholderiales; family Burkholderiaceae_C; genus Rhodoferax. The sequence continues at coordinate 2,266 of CAYHDD010000533.1, forward strand.
TCACGCTGGGTGCCTTGTTGCGACGCACGGCTCCCGCGGCCTATGCGCTGCTGACTGGCGGCCGGGGAATGTCCGTCGGACGATGAACAGTTCCCGCAATCACAACCGTTTCCCATAGGAGTTGGTCGCACATCAACCACGGCATGTTTCTGTATGCAGGCCCCGCCGCAGGAAGATGGTGATACACCACAATGAGGTGTGGCTCTGTTGGGCGCTGGCTTGCTCCGTAACGACCTCAAGCCGCTTGAGGCTTTGCAATCGGTGCCTCTTTAATTGGTAAATTGATCAGCGCTGCCATGCCGGACAGTGCAATGTCTGCCCACCACATCCACTGGTAGTTGCCTTGGGATTCAAAGGCCAGGCCTCCCAGATAAGCACCCAAAAAACCACCGATCTGGTGCGAGAGCAAGGTCAGGCCAAACAGCGTTGCCAAATAGCGCACGCCAAAGAGCTTGCCCACGATGGCCGCTGTGGGCGGCACAGTGGCCAACCACGTGAAGCCCAGACCCACGGCAAAAACATAAAAGGTCCACTGGGATTTGGGCGCTGCCAAATACAAGGCAATGAGCACAGCCCGTGAGCCATACATGACGGCCAGCACATATTTACTTCGGTAAACATTCACACACGATCCGGCGTACAAACTACCCAAAATGTTGGCCAACCCAATGATGGCCAACGACCAACTGGCCACAACCGGCGTGAGACCACATAGACCCACTTCAGTGGGCAAGTGTGTGACG
>CAYHDD010000534.1:0-3007 GCA_964355195.1 uncultured Rhodoferax sp.
TGCGGCTGATCTGGCTGGTGTAGAGGTCAGCCGTGCTCTTGCCGCTGATGACCCAATGCAGCTTGAGCTCGCTGTCGATCTGTGTGAAGCCGTCGTCGTACAAGTCGATCGAGGACACCACGCGGTTGAGGTAAGTGCCGTTGGCGTTTCTGAGTGTGTAGCTCAGCGAACTGCCTGAGCCGGAGGCATAGCGCAGGCCCAGGTCGGCTGACTTCGTGCTGTAGTCCCCTTCTGCCGTCAGCGGCTGCTGGTTGGTCTGGCTTGATTGCGACCCACCCGCAGTCAGACTCCAGCTGCCGTCAATTTCATAGACGCCATTGAGCTGGCTGCTGCTGTTGCTGCGCAGGTTCTGCGTGCTTGCCCCTTGGTAGTCAGCAAAATTGTTGAGGGTCTCCTGGCGCTGGCGCTGAAGATTTCCGTGCAAGTTCGGCGTTAGCGCCCAATGCCAGGCCACACTGTAATTGCGGGCGATAAAGCTCAGGTAACTGAAATTCTGGTACCGGTAGCTGGTCAGGTTGGTGTTCAGCTCGACTTTTTGCAGACTCAGGTTGGTGCTGAAGGCCAGGCTCAGAGAATTGATGTCAATTCTTTCTGCTGCGCTCGGCCTGCCGAGCAAGAACTCCGTGTTGGTGCTGGCGGGCAAGCGAAACAGGTTGCTGTCATGGCGCAGCGTGGATTCGATCTTCAGTTTGAGCGCGTCCTCGCTCTGCGCCCAGACCGGCGCTGCACCCCATGCCAGGAGCAAGGCCAGACCTACCCGGTAGCGACGCTGCTCCCCCATGCTCAGTATGCCTTTTGGTCTTTGGCGATCAGGGCGATGGTTCGGAAAATGATGTACAAGTCCAGACGCACCGACCAGTTGCGCAGGTAGTCGAGGTCAAAGTTGATGCGCCCCTGCATTTTGTCCAGCGTATCGGTTTCGCCACGATAGCCGTTGACCTGTGCCCAGCCGGTGATTCCGGGTTTGACCTTGTGACGCACCATATAGCCCTTGATGAGCTTGCGGTACAAGTCGTTATGAGCCAGCGCGTGCGGGCGGGGCCCCACAACGCTCATGCGGCCCTGAAGCACGTTGATGAACTGGGGCAGTTCATCGGCCGAGGTGCGGCGCAAGAACGCGCCCAGAGGCGTGATCCGGCTATCTCCCAAGGTGGCCTGCTCGATCTTCGAGCCGTCTTCAGTGACGCTCATGGAGCGGAACTTGTAGACGATGATCTCTTTACCGTCTTCACCGGAGCGCCGTTGCGTGAAGATGACGGGTCCTGGGGAAGTCAGCTTGACGGCCACGGCAATGGCGAGCAGCAAAGGGGTAATCAAAATCAGGATCAGGATCGACAAGACGATGTCGCTGATGCGCTTGATCACACCATTGGAGCCATGAAAGGGCGATTCGCAAATCGAGATCACAGGCGTACCGCAGACCGAGTCGTTGCGCGCCTGGATCAGGTCCGTGATAAACATGTCCGGCACAAAATAGATCGAAGTGGTGGTGTCTTTCAGCTCGTCGAGGATGTGCAGAATCCGTGGCTGCGAGGTCATCGGCAACGACAGATAGATGATTTGGATGCGCTGTCTTTGAACTACGTCCACGAGCTGATCAATCGTGCCGAGCAAGCGGTGCGACCCTACCGGGTTCAGCCTCTGCATGCTGCGGCCGTCAGCAAAACCAACAAGTTCCACGCGCGAGTAGGGTGAGTCGGTGATTCGGTTTGCCAGCGCAAGCCCCTGTTCGTTCATGCCCACAATGATGGCGCGACGATTGGGCCCCTGTAACTTGAGAAGCACCGGTGCGGCAGCCCGCAACGCGAAATAGGCGCCGATTTTGAACAGGGGCGCAAGCCACAGCCAGGCATACAAGACGTGTTTTGAAAACTCGTTCATGTAGCCTGAAGCAAGCCCGACGATCAACAGCATGCCGGCCAGCCAGACCCAGCTGATGGTAATGTTCATGAGCTCTGAAAAAATCGACGACTGCAACTTCGACTGCCCCGGGAAGCTGAGTGCAAAGACCAGGATGGACAAGATCACGTAGGCTGAGGGAATCGTGCCCTCGTAATAGAGGGTCAGACCCAGCAAAGTCAGAATGAACGAAACCGGGCCGATGAAAGTCTCAAACAGACTCAGCAGATTGTCAGCGCCCAAAGCGGTGGGCTTGGAGCGCTTGCTTAGCGCCGCCGCCGATGGGGCTTCAGGAGTTCGAGACATGATTGACCGAGGCCTTCAACTTGCCGACCGCCTGGGCACGGTTGGTAACATCCAACTTCTTGAAAATCCGTTGTAGATGATTCTTCACGGTAAAGGCGCTGATCTTCAGAATGTCGCCAATCTCCGGGTTGGTTTTGCCGAGGGTCACCCATTGTAAGATTTCCAGCTCCCGACCTGACAGCTTGTAGGCTTGCGCCAGCTCCATGTCAGTAGGTCCGGTGGGGGTCAGATGCCGAACTTGCTCGGGCAGTAGCGCCACTCGGCGCAGAGCAACGTCGACGTAGGGCAAGAGCACGGACATGACACGGTGTGCTGCGTCATCGAAGCCGTCTTTGCCACTGAGTGCGACGTACAAGCAGTCGCAGCTACCACGTTCATCCTTGATGCCGTGGACCATGGCGCAGTGCATTTTCTGGAGGGCACGCAGAAGGGTTCTGGGCGGTGCGCTCTCGTCACTGGCAAAACCGTCCAAACCAGCGCTCAACGTGAAAGGCTTGCCCGCCACCGCGGTCCAGCAATTGAACCAGTCGAGCACCAGCGGTCGGATCGCCGCCAAGTTGGAGCCGCGCGAGCGCACTCCCTCCACGGCGGAAATCACGTCGTGCTGAATGCGTCCTGTTGAAAAATTTCCCCACACAGCGATCATGATGTCGTGCGGCAGATAGAACTGCACTTCACCTTGCAGCCAGACCAGCATGTCCCGATGCGTGCGCACCTCAATCGATTGCGCCGCGATCCGATGAAAGCGTTGCAGTTCGTTCGTAGACAGCGGCGGCGCTAATGGCATGGCTTGGTTCGTAGT
>CAYHDD010000535.1:0-3001 GCA_964355195.1 uncultured Rhodoferax sp.
CGGTTGGATTTGCGATTCAGATGTCTTTACCTACGCATAGCGCGTGCCAGATCGAGGTCCCTTTGGAAAGTTGTTGTTTATCAATCAGTTAGCTGGGCCATCCGGGCAAGCGGCAGATTTTTCGCGTGTTCAAACGAAGGTTCGAGTACATCGGGTTTGTACAGCCGGTCGCAGCACCACAGAAAAACATCAACAAATCCAATGAGTTAGATGATTTTCTGGCGATTGGCAGTTTTATACAGCCATTGCACCTGCTGCACGACCGACACCCCACACCCGGCCAGGATCGCAATCTTGAGCATCCCCAACCCCTGTGCACGCAACTCCCGAATTCGGTCCTCGGTGACGCTGGATACTTCCGGCCGACCAATGGCGTTGCCTGACTTCGTGCACTCGGCTTTGGCACGGGCCATGCCGGCGCGAACGCGCTCTTGAATCATGCCGCGCTCAAATTCAGCGAAGACAGGCTCAGGAAAAAGCACGAGAGTTGCAACGCATGATTGACGAAGGCCGCGACCCCCGCGACCTGAAACGCGAAGCGCTCGCCGTGAACGATGCACAAAATGCCGCCGCCGCTACCAAAGTGGAGGCCGACAAGCTGGCTGCCCTGACCGTGGCGGATGTATGGGCACATTATCTGAAAGTTCGCCGCCCTCATTGGGGCGCCCTGCACTACCGCGACCGTATCGACAAGGCCAACGCCGGGGGCGTGCCGTCAGGCCGCCGAGGCGGTGGCAAGCAACATACCAAGCCAGTGCCGCTGGCCGCGTTGATGCCACTGGCACTGCAAGACCTTGACCAAGCCACCATAGAAGCATGGGCTGCCAACGAGGGCAAGACCCAACCGTCAAGCGCCCGCCTTGCCTGGCGATTGCTCAGCGTGTTTTTGACGTGGTGCGCTGAACAGCCTGAATACGCCACCCTGCTGCCGGTCAAGAACCCAGCCAAGACAAAGAAGGCCCGCGAGGCATTGGGCAAGGCGGGGGTTAAAAGAGACGTTCTTCAGCGTGGGCAGTTGGCAGCGTGGTTTACCGCCGTGCAACAACTACAAAACCCCGTTATCTCAGCCTGCCTGCAAATGATGCTACTCACGGGCGCCAGACCGGGCGAAGTGCTGGCGCTGCGCTGGGAGGATGTGAACACGCAATGGAAGGGCATCAGCATCCGCGACAAGGTGGAAGGCACCCGCGAGATACCGGCAACGCCCTACATGCTTCACCTTTTGGCCGCCCTGCCCCGGCGCACCATGACTGACCCCAAAACTGGTGAGCAGATTGCCAACCCGTGGGTATTTTCTAGCCCCACCAGCGCGACCGGCTGCCTGACCGAACCGAACAACCCGCATACCCGCGCTTGCAAAGCCGCCGGACTGGAAGGGTTGACTTTGCATGGCCTGCGCCGGTCATTCAAGAGCCTGACCGAGTGGCTGGAAGTGCCGGTGGGCGTGGTGGCGCAGATTCAAGGGCACAAGCCCAGCGCCACGGCTGAAAAACATTACACGGTGCGCCCGCTGGAACTGCTGCGGCTACACCACGAGCGCATCGAGGCGTGGATTTTGGAGCAGGCCGGGATTGTGTTTGATGCCAAGGCTGCACCGGGTGCTTTGCGAGTAGTTGGCAAAGTTTGAATATGGTCATTGACACCATCATTAATTATGGCTAGAGTAACCATATGAAGGCAGTAAGAATTTTCTACGATAAGACGGTCCTTCCTGACGGAGCCATAGTGCAAATGACTATATGGCAATTGCCGCGCTCCACCCAAGAGCGCCCTCATGGGCTGAAGTACAGCCTGTTTTATGGCGGGCCGGACGGGCGCATTGTGGGTTACGACAACGAAAGTGGCAAAGGCGACCATAAGCACATCAGGGATGTGGAAACGCGCTACAAATTTATCGACGTTGAAACGATGGTGGCTGATTTTTTGGCTGATGTGGAAAGGATAAGAAATGAACACGACGAATAAAGTCCAAGTGAATGTGGGAAGCCTTGCCGATATGGGCAAGCGCTTTGCTGGCGCATGGAACAAGGCGGCTGCCGGTGAACCGGTTCAAGAAACCCACGTCACATTTCTGGATGTGCAGACCATGTTGGACACCTTGTCACCCAGACGTTTGGAGTTGCTACGCCACGTCCGCCAACACGGGGCCGGAAATGTACGCGAGTTGGCAAAGACACTGGGGCGTGATTACAAAAATGTGCATCAAGATGTCGTGGTACTGGAGTCCGCTGGTCTTTTGGTGCGCGATGGCCGCAAGCTGGCTGCGCCGTGGGATGAGTTGCAAGCCAATGTGTCGTTAATGGCGGCATGACCATGGCACGAATGCATAACCCACCACACCCCGGCTTGACGCTGCGTGATGACGTGTTGCCTGCATTGGGGCTGGGTGTGACCCAAGCTGCCGAACAGTTGGGCGTGTCCCGTGTCGCGTTGTCACGCATGTTGAATGGCCGCGCTGCTATTTCGCCTGATATGGCCCTGCGCATAGAGGCATGGCTGGGCGTGGAGCGTGGTGGTGATGCCCGCGTGTGGCTGGCGGAACAAAGCGCGTATGACGTGTGGCAGGCACAGCTTCGATTCAAAGCCAAACCGATGCGCGTTCAACCAGCTCCAGCGATGGCGGCGTGATCACGCCACCGAAAGCCATGCCATGCAGAAATCCAATGACACTAATCGCCAAAGATTCGCCGACGTATGGGATGCGATTGAGGACACGCCAGAAGAAGCCGCCAGGATGCGGGCACTGTCCAAATCGAAAATGGAAGCGGAAGCTGTCGCCAATAAGTCTGACGACAGCGGCAATCCAACAACCGAGGTCACTCTGTGGCTTGACGTTCAAGTGGTGGATAAATTCCAAGCATTCGGCAATGACTGGCAAGCCCGGATCAATGTGGTTCTGAGGGCAAAAAAAGCCTGCCACCGATTAGATAGCAGGCTTTCCTTTGTTTACTTGGGGTGGCTGATGGGGCTCGAACCCACGACAACAGGAATCACAATCCTG
>CAYHDD010000536.1:0-2993 GCA_964355195.1 uncultured Rhodoferax sp.
GGGTTCCCAGGGGGGTCAGGTCGAAAAATCGCTGAAAAGTGACAAAGATGGGCTAAGACTTGTCCACCCAAACTGACGCCACCCAGGCCGCCAAGGGCCTTGCTGCCAAAAATCCCCGCTGCCATACCACCCCAGGTGCCGCACAGGCCATGCAGCGGCCAAACGCCCAACACGTCGTCAATCTTCCATTTGTTTTGCGTCAGGGTGAACATGAAGACAAAGATGCCTCCTGCTACGGCCCCGACCATCAACGCCCCCAGCGGATGCATCAAGTCCGAACCCGCGCATACCGCGACCAGACCTGCCAGCGGCCCGTTGTGCACAAAGCCCGGATCATTCTTGCCGACCAGCAGTGCCGCCAGTGTGCCGCCGACCATCGCCATCAGCGAATTGATCGCCACCAGCCCCGAGATCTTGTCCATGGTTTGGGCGCTCATCACATTGAAGCCAAACCAGCCCACCGTGAGCACCCAGGCACCCAAAGCGAGAAAGGGGATGCTGGAGGGCGGGTGTGCCGAAATGGCGCCATCCTTGCGGTAGCGGTTGCTGCGTGCACCGAGCAAAATAACGGCTGGCAAGGCTATCCACCCGCCCATTGTGTGGACCACCACACTGCCGGCGAAATCATGAAATTCCTCACCCGTCAGGTTCTTGATCCAGCTTTGTATACCGAAATGCTGGTTCCAAACAATGCCTTCGAAAAAGGGGTACACCAGCCCGACGATGACGGCAGTGGCAATCAACTGTGGCCAAAACCTGGCGCGTTCGGCGATGCCGCCTGAAATGATGGCGGGTATCGCGGCGGCAAAGGTCAGCAAGAAGAAGAACTTGACCAGTTCATAGCCATTCTTTGCCGCCAGAGTTTCTGCTCCGACAAAGAAATGGGTGCCATAGGCGATGCTGTAGCCAAGCAAGAAATAGACGACCGTCGATACAGAGAAATCAACCAGGATCTTGACCAGGGCGTTGACCTGATTCTTTCGCCGCACTGTGCCGAGCTCCAGGAACGCAAAGCCAGCATGCATGGCCAGCACCATGACGGCGCCCAGAAGAATGAACAGGGTGTCCGTGCCCTGTTTTAGTGCTTCCATGAAAATTCCTCGAATAAATGTGTTGTATTGGTGCGTAGACACGCACGAAATTTGAAACGCACCAAACAAAAGCAAAAAGCGCGCCAATTTGGAGCGATATTTCGGATCGAGCAGGGCCCCCGCATTCCCTGGGGGCGGGTCATCTGACGCAGAGCACCGGTCTACCCGGAATCGTTCTTGTTGTGCCTGCCGCTTCTGTAAATAACGTGGTAGGTCAGACCGACCAGCACACTACCACCGACGAGGTTGCCGGCAATCACAGGCAGCAGGTTGGCCGCCATGCCGCTCCAGCTGACCAGGGCCTGGCCTTCCTGCAACGACCCCGCATTCTGTATCAGCAAGGCCAGAGGCATCAGGTACATGTTGGCAATGCTGTGTTCGAAGCCGGCGGCCACAAAAGCCGTGACGGGCAAGGCGATGGCCACCATCTTGTCGGTGACGCTGCGACCTGCCATTGCCATCCATACCGCCATGCAAACCAAAACGTTGCACAGAATGCCCCGAAAGAATGCCTGCGTGAACGACAGACCCTGCTTCGCCAAGGCGATCTTGACCACCTGCTGACCGATTGCGCCGCCATTGAGATCCGGGTGCCCGCTGGCAAAGACCAGCAGCGCCAAGCCGGCCGCGCCGACAAAATTCGCCAGACACACCAGCACCCAGTTGCGCATGACCTCGGCGCTGCTGATCTTGCCATCGGCCCAAGCCATGGCCAGCAAATTGTTTCCGGTAAAAAGCTCTGCTCCGGCTACAACCACGAGCAACAAACCGAGTGAAAAGACAAAGCCACCCAACACTGAGCTGAGTGCAAAACCCAAAGTCGGATCGGACCTCACGAGGACAAAAAACATGGCGCCCAAACCGATGAATGCACCGGCCAGTACACCCAGCATCAACAGCGGCAAAGTGGCCATGTGAGCCTTGGCGACCCCTACGGTTTCTATGCGCTGGGCGATTTCGCTTGGCGCGTAAGCGTCGGACCCATACAACTCTGACACAACAACCCCCAAAATGATGAAATCAGGACTTACACCTATACTAAGCCTTCAGGCTGATTTGATCCAACCCGAATGTAGGGTTTGTGCGATTTCGCAAGGCTTGTCGCGATCCAGTCCCGTCACGCCAGCCGGTCAGTCGACGCTGCACATTGAGCACATCGGCCAGCCGCTAACCCAAGTCATGAACGCAACACCGCAGTCGATGTTTTTTGCCGAACCCTTGCCGATGCAAAGTGGTACGGCCTTGCACGACTACTCGTTGAGTTTCGAGACCTACGGGACCTTGAACGCCAGCAGCTCAAACGCCGTGCTAATCTGCCACGCCTTGAATGCCTCGCACCACGTGGCCGGTGTGTACCCGGGGCAGGACCGCTCAGAGGGTTGGTGGGACAACATGATTGGTCCAGGCAAGGCCGTCGACACCAATCGATTCTTTGTCATCGGAGTCAACAACCTGGGCTCCTGCTTTGGTTCAACCGGGCCCATGCACGTCAACCCGGACACCGGCCGAATCTACGGTGCCGACTTTCCTGTTGTGACGGTTGAAGACTGGGTCAACGCGCAAGCCCGCTTACTCGACGCTCTGGGCATTGTGACACTGGCGGCCGTCATGGGCGGGTCGCTCGGCGGCATGCAGGCGCTCAGCTGGACCCTGCAGTACCCGCAACGCGTGCGCCACGCCGTGGTGGTGGCAAGTGCCCCGAATCTGACCGCCGAGAACATCGCCTTCAATGAGGTCGCGCGGCGCGCCATCGTGACGGATCCCGACTTTCACGGCGGTCATTTCTACGAGCACGGTGTAGTCCCCAAGCGCGGTCTGCGCATCGCGCGCATGATCGGCCACATCACCTACCTCAGCGACGATGTGATGAACGAGAAGTTCGGTCGTCAACTGCGCGACGCG
>CAYHDD010000537.1:0-2974 GCA_964355195.1 uncultured Rhodoferax sp.
TCATTTGATCCCCTCAATTGATTTAGCTATCCGTTGCGCCGTGCCGTTGTCTGTTGCCTCTGCGGAGCATTCTTGCAAACACTCCTGCCGCATCGACTCACGGCCACGGAGTTCAGCCTTGGTGACTTCTTCGCGGAGTTGGTCGGCGGGGTATATGTTTGTAAGAATCCTCGCATGGCTGATAACAATGCCTGCTGGCTCAGGCAACTGGTATCCTGTGACCTGCGGGATGAGGGCCTGCTCGTCATGGAATTTGTTGGTCATTTCTTTTCTCCTTGCTCCAAGCGCACGACACCGCGTGTCGCTTCAATCATCCTCACCCGCTCGGTGAACGTAGCTTCTCCCGTATCACCCGAGTAGAGCCACTCAGCCTCCTTCATCAGCGATCCGACGTAATCTGCGAATGCTGCAATCTCTGCCAGCTTGCAAGAAGTGTCCGTTGTCCATGTACGGTTCGGCCATCCTTCGCCACTCGGGTCATTCCCTTGCTCTTGCAGCCTGTTACGTAGAATGTCTGCAAACTCCAGCGTCCTAGCATATGCGTAATCAAAACTTCCACCACTCATGTCTTTTCTCCTGCAATAACGTCATCAAGTTCTGTTACGTCGCGCACCAGGGTAGCCACAGTATCGTTTGGCAGACTGAGACGCATGGCGATATTGCGTAGCCCTCGCCACCGATTCGCATCGGCCTTCAACTCATCACGCTCGGCAGTCAACCGCGCACACTCGGCGCATGGGTAGGTGATGCTCATGCCGCCATCCCCCTGGCCAGTGCCGACACCCGCACAAACGCCGCATTGCTGGCATCACCCATCATCTTCGGTGTCGACCCGCGCAGGATGCTTTCGTACAGGTCAATCGCATCATTCATGGCCAGCAAGCCGCGCCCGGTGAATCCGTATTTGCCGTGGCGCTTATGGATTCCGGCACAGCCGTACATAGCCTCTACGCCCTCGTTCATGGTCTGCTCGCACAGCGGGTCGATCTGCTCGGCGCGCAGCAGGCCCACGTTCAGCGCAGCGGCCACGCGGTCGAAGTCCGCATCAGTGGCATGGCCGCCCTTGAGCATCTCGTAAGCGGTGCGGATTTTGATCATGATCGCGTCGGCGTTGTCTTCGGGCTGGTCTTTGTTGCCAGCGATGACGCGCATCCAGGCGCCTGGGTCGGCCTGGTACTTGCGCTTGCCGTGGCTGGCAATTCGTTGTGCGGTGTTCATGGTGTTTTGGTATTGGGTGGATCGGCTAGGTTGCGTCCGCTCTGCTCATCGCGCCAAACGGCTCAGCACCGTGGGAAACGCTCGCGCCATGTAGCCGATCCAAATCGTTACGCCGCCTGCAAAGCACAGACGCTGCTGATGTGGTCAATCAGCGCTTGGCAAATGTCGTTGAACTGGTGCTCGTGATACAAAACTGAAGCCTTCACCCGCGCTGCCGGCTCGAATCCGAGTGAGGCAATAAATGCGGCGGTCAACTGAAACCCAAGGCGATTCGACATCGCGCCCAGCGTGAGGGTGGGTGGCGCTGCTGGGTGAATCGGCTGCACCACTGGCCGGACGGCTACAGTGGCCGGTACAGGCTTCGCAATCACCGGGGCTGGTACTGGAGTGGCTTGGGCGGCTGTAATCGCGTCCTGGGCTTGTCTTGCGGCCAGTTCCTTTGCCGCTGCTACACGATCAGCTTCACGCGCTGCTGCAATCTCTGCCGCTGCCTTGGCATTGGCCGCTGCTTCGGCCTTGATGCGTTCCTCGTTTGCGATACGGGCGCGATCAGCCTCGATGCGGGCTGTTTCTTTGGCCTGGTGTTGACCGATTCGGTTTTGCACAACTGCTGCCAGGTCATCAGGAGCCTTAAGCACCAGAGCCGCAACGTCAGCGAACAGGAAAGCAAAGTCGGGGTTTTCATTGAGTGTTTTCAGGTTGGCCTGAATCCGGTCGGCTGTTGCGCTGGCGTCGATCTTGGCGCTGGCCAGGGTCGTGTTCACGGCATCGTGCAGGCTCTCAATCGTTCGCCGTCCCTTGATGGCCAGGGCGAAGTCGGCATCGGTCGGCGGCATGTAGTTCTTGCCAAGGCGCTTGTTCAATGCTGCAACATGCTCCAGTAGCGCATTGCGACCGGCCTGCACAATCTCGAACCGTAGTTGTTCCTTGCGTGCCGTGACCATCTTTTCGGACGCCAGCCGGGTAGTCCGGGCCAGGTTGCGCAGATCAGCAACGGCGCGGCGCATGGCCTCGACATCGGTCATTTGCGCCAGCGCGTGAGTCTCTGCGCCTTCGAGTGCATCTTCGGCCTTCTTGAGGGCCTTGCACGCCGCTTCGCAGTCCGCGAATTCCTGATCGGTGTCCGGCTTTGTCGGGATGTTGGCAATGAAGGCTTTGAGCGCAACGCCGAACTCAGGCAGGTTCGATGCAACGACAAGTTGACCGTCCAAACGCACAGATACCGCAGGCAGGGATTCAACCGGCGCGGCTACGGCCTGGACTGTGGGGGCGGTCGGGGTGTAGGTGGTCAGGTCCTGATTGAATTGTTTCCAGCCCGCAATCAGCGCGTCGAATTTGTCCTGATCGGCACGATACCAAAAACACGCCATGTTCTCAGCGGTGCCGTCAGAGGTCATGAACAGGCATTTGTTTGCCCCAGTGACCAACAACTGCTGATCGAGTTGGATGCGGTATTGTGGATCAAGATAGTGGTCCGCTGTCGGGTCTTTCGCCTGCTGGCCTTCATTGACCTCTTTGATGGCTATTGCCAATCCGGCATTCCACAGTTTGTGTTCCCAGATAATTTTGCCGTCCATCGTGGCACCGTCCAGACTTGCGAGAAGCGGCACATCGTCAACTGTGAGCGTTGCCGTGATCGGGAACAGGTCTTCCCCGATGATTTCCTCGGCAATGCTTCTCGCGGATTCCTCTGCTGCGTGCCCACGATTGAAAAGCGCTTGCTTTGCGCCGTCAACTTCGTCGGCCAGGCCGGTGG
>CAYHDD010000538.1:0-2971 GCA_964355195.1 uncultured Rhodoferax sp.
GACCTGGGTCAACCAGGGCGCAAAAAACAACTGAGCTTCGACGGTCCAAATTCACCTCCCCTGGAGAATTGGCGTCTTGATAGGCTAAACTCCGGCCCCAGCGGGGCATCGGGTTCACGCTCAAAGATGAACCAGGTTCTGCTACTCAAGGCAGAAATTGAATTCTTGAAGCACGAGAACCCAGCGTTCCCATCGTTGAGAGATGCAGATCAGTCATTGCAGGCGCAGCGCAGCGATCCGTGACCATCGAATTAATGGGTAACGTACCCTTTAATCAAATGAGATTATCTATGCTAAAGACTATTACTTGTTTACGCACTGCGCTGGGCGCTCTAGGCTTGCTGCTGGGCTTGGGGGTAATGGCGCAAACGGCGCTGCCATCCATCAACCTTGGCATCGGGGCGCCCAGAAGCACCGGCATTGCGGCTGCCGGCGTACCGGGTGCCACGGCCACTGCACCGGCTGTTGCCCCGACGGCGACATCCACCCTCGGCGCAGGGCCCCTGCCGGCACCCAGATCAGACGCAAAAGCCGCCGCCTCGGCCGACCTCAAGCCAGGCGCCAAGCCAGACCTCAAGGCCGAAACCAATCCCGATGCAAAAACCTCTGACAAAACCGACGCCAAGACCGACGGCAAAGAGCCTCCCCCCGCCGAGGCCATCAAAGACCCTGCCGCGGACGAGATTGAGTTCCAGCGCTTCGTCAGTAGCGCCACCGGACAGTCCTTGCGGCTCTATGGCTACGACCTTTTTGGCCGGGGCAACTTCTCGCCAGTGCAGGCTGCCCCCGTGCCCGCCGGCTACATCCTGGGTCCGGGTGACGAGTTGGTGGTCCAGGTCAACGGCCTGGTTGAAGTCAATGAGCGCCTGGTCATCGACCGCGATGGCCGCGTTCTGGTGCCCAAAGTCGGCCCCTTGAACCTGGCCGGCGTGGCGCTCAACAATGCAGAAAAAGTGTTTTCTGCCCACATCGGCAAGGTTTACCGTAACTTTAGCGTCAGCGTGACCATGGGGCGCCTGCGCTCGATCGAGGTGTTTGTCGTTGGGCAGGCACGTCGGCCCGGCAAATATCTGGTCAGCAGTCTCTCAACCCTCATCAACGCCCTGTTCGAGACCGGTGGCCCTAGCAGCAACGGCAGCTTGCGCGCCATCGAGCTGCGCCGCGCCGGCAAAAAGATCGCCAGCGTCGACCTGTACGCATTTTTGGCCCAAGGCGACAACACTGCCGACGTGCAACTCCAGGCCGGCGACATCATCTTCATCCCGCCCGCAGGTGCCCGTGCCGCGCTCTTGGGTACCATCAACGCGCCCGCCATTTACGAGATCAAGGGCAATGAAACCATCAACCAAATCCTGGCTTTATCGGGTGGCCTGTCGGCGCTGGCAGCACCGCAAAAAGCCCAGCTTGAACGCCTTGATGCCAAGCGCGACATTCCCCGCTACGTGGAAGACTTTGCGCTCGACGCCAAAGGCCTCGCTCTGGTACTCAAAGCCGGTGACATTTTGACGGTATTTCAAATCAGCCAACAAATTGCCAACGTGGTCACCCTTCAGGGCAATGTGGCCTCGCCGCTACGCTACACCTACCGGCCCGGCATGCGTGTGGCTGACTTGTTAAGCGACAAGCGCTTGCTTATTCCTGGCAGTTACTGGCTGCAAATCAACAAGGGCGCCGGCACCGGCGGCTACTCACGCGCCGAGGTCAACCTGGACTACGCCACCATCCAGCGCCTTGACCCCGTTGCCTTGCGCACCAAGGTGATTGCATTTAACCTGCTCAAAGCCATTGCGCTGGACAAACAAGAAAACCTGGAGCTTCTCAGCGGCGACATTGTCACCGTCTACCGCCCGGGCGAGGCCGGTCAGGAAACCGAAAACAGCGTCACCATCACGGGCGATGTGGTCGGCGGCACCAGGCGCTTTGTCTGGCGTGAAGGCTTCACCATCAAAGACATCATCCCCTCCACCCAGTGGCTGGTTGACTACTACAGCTACTGGCAGCTCGGCGTTGCACGCGACTTAAGCAACGCCATCAACTGGGACTACGCGCAAGTCATCCGGCGCATTCCCGCCAGCCTCAGCTCGAAAGCCATCACCTTTAGCTTGGGCCGGGCCGTGCTTGAAGGCAATCCGGCCGACAACATCGCGCTCGAGCCAGGAGACCAGATCAAACTCTTTACCACCGCCCAACTTCCCATACCCGCAGAAAAGCGCAACCAGCTCGTCACCATCAGCGGTGAGGTCATGGGGTCTGGTCAATACCAGCTGTTGCCAGGCGAGACCCTGCCAGATTTGGTCAAGCGCGCTGGTGGCCTGAGTAGGAGCGCTTTCAGTTACGGCCTCATCTTCACACGCGAGTCAACCCGCGTGCAGCAGCAAGAAAACCTCGACAAAGCAACCCGCCGCCTTGAAGCCGAAATCGCCTCACAAGCCGCCTCTGCGATGCAAAACACGGTGGAGACCGAAAAGAGCGCCGCCATGCAGGCACAGATCGCCACCCAAAAAGCCATGCTTGACCGCGTGAAAGGTCTCAAGGCCAGTGGGCGCGTTGCGCTTGAACTTGACCCCATCAACCCCACGCTACCCCGCATCGTTCTGGAAGACGGTGACAAGATCAGCGTGCCGCAACAGCCGAGCTTTATCGGCGTATTTGGAGAGGTATATGCAGAGAGCTCCCTCCTCCACAAGCCTGGCAACACGGTGAAAGACTATCTCAACAAAGCAGGCCTGACCCGTGATGCCGACGCTGATAACCTGCTTATCATCCGAGCCGACGGCACAGCCGAGGGAAACAGCGGCGGCTTCAGCTTCTGGGGCACCAGCCTGTCTGGCAAGAAGCTCAACCCCGGCGACTCGATCTTTGTTCCCGGCGTCATAGACCGGCGCACCTTCTACAGCCAGTTCATTCAAGGCTTCAAAGACTGGACCACCATCCTCTACCAGTTTGGCCTGAGCGCAGCAGCCATCAAGAC
>CAYHDD010000539.1:0-2962 GCA_964355195.1 uncultured Rhodoferax sp.
CAGCTTGGCACGTCTGACCGGCGACGAGCAAAAGGCAGTCAAGACAACGGCGTTTGATCTGCAACTGAACCCGGCGCACCCCAGCATGAGTCTGCACCGGATTGAGCAGTCCAAGGACAAACACTTCTGGTCGGTACGGGCAGGCAGCGACATCCGTATCGTCCTTCACAAAACGCAAGGCAGCTTGCTGCTGTGTTTTGTGGACCACCACGACAAAGCCTATGAATGGGCGGCGCGACGCAGGCTGGAGACGCACCCCACGACGGGTGCAGCACAGTTGGTGGAAGTGCGCGAGACTGTGCAGCAGGTGATGGTGCCGGTTTATGTGCAGGCCGAGCTACCGCTGGCGCCGAGGCCAAGCACCCCACCCAAGCCGCTGTTTGCCAACAGGCCCGACGGTGAACTGTTGGGCTACGGTGTGCCTGCCGAATGGCTGGCCGATGTCAAGGCCGCTACTGAAGACAGCTTGCTGGCCCTGGCCGACCACTTGCCCGCTGAGGCGGCAGAGGCGCTGCTGGAGCTGGCGACGGGTGGTAAGCCTCGGGTCCCCGCACCCACAGTGGCGACAGCCAACCCATTCGACCACCCGGATGCGCAGCGCCGTTTCCGTGTGATGACCAATGTGGCCGAGCTGGAGACGGCTCTCAACTTCCCGTGGGAGAAGTGGACCGTCTTCTTGCACCCCGAGCAACGCCAATGGGTGGAGCGCGACTACACCGGCCCCGCCCGTGTGTCTGGTTCTGCGGGTACTGGCAAGACCATCGTGGCGCTGCACCGTGCCGTGTACCTGGCACGCAGCAACCCCGATGCGAGGGTGTTGCTCACCACGTTTTCAGACACGCTGGCCAGCGCACTGCACACCAAACTGAAACGCCTGGTCGGCAGTGAGCCGCGCCTGGCCGAGCGCATTGACGTTGTGTCACTTAACGCCATTGGGCAGCGCCTGTACAAGGCACAACATGGCCCGATTGCGCTGGCCAGCCGAGATGCTGTGCGTCAGGTGCTGGAGCGTGCGTCCAAAGCCGTCGCAGGTCACAAATTTAGCTTGCACTTTCTGGTGACTGAGTGGGAGCAGATCGTGGATGCCTGGCAATTGGCAAGCTGGGACGACTACCGCGATGTCACCCGCCTGGGGCGCAAGACGCGACTGCCTGAACCGCAACGTGCAGTCCTGTGGTCTATTTTTGAGCGGGTGCGCGGTGGATTGGCCGCGCAGAAATTAGTCACCCACGCCGGTATGTTCACCAGTCTGGCGGCCACATTGGCGGACAGCAAACACCCCCCGTTTGACTTTGCCGTGGTGGACGAAGCGCAAGACCTGAGCGTGGCACACCTGCGTTTTCTGGCGGCGCTGGGTGCCAAGCGGCCAGACGCACTGTTTTTTGCTGGCGATCTGGGGCAGCGCATTTTTCAGCAACCGTTTTCGTGGAAGTCGCTGGGCGTGGACATTCGTGGCCGGTCACGCACGTTGCGAATCAACTACCGCACCTCCCACCAAATTCGCCAGCAGGCCGACCGTTTGCTGGGTGACGAGGCGGTGGATGTGGATGGCAACAGCGAAAACCGCAGCGACACGGTATCAGTGTTCAATGGCCCGCCGCCAGTGATTCGTGTGTTCAAGACCGAGAGTGATGAAGTCAAGGCGGTTGGTGCATGGATGGCTGAGCAGTCCAGAGCCGGAGTCTGGCCGCAAGAGTTTGGCGTCTTCGTGCGCTCTGACGCACAACTGGTGCGGGCACAAGCGGCCGTCACTGCGTCAGGCTTGCCTTTTAAAGTGCTTGATGAGCATGTCGAGACTGCCAGCGGTCACGTGTCGATCATCACCATGCACTTGGCCAAAGGGCTGGAGTTCCGCGCCGTGGTGGTGATGGCCTGTGACGATGAGGTCATCCCGCTGCAAGAGCGCATCGAAACCGTGGGTGATGATGCCGACCTTCAAGAAGTCTATGACACCGAGCGGCATCTGCTGTACGTCGCGTGTACTCGCGCGCGGGACCAGTTGCTGGTCACGGGGGTGGAGCCAGTGTCAGAATTCTTGGATGATTTCAGGGTTGGCCAAATTGGCAGAGACGGAGATACATGAGCAACGAATCTTGGACTCGCCCTCGGATACCGGCTTCGACCCGTTTCATCAAACGCCAACGCACCAGTAGGCTGAGTGTCCCACGAATCGTTTGAAGAAATGGAATTCATTGCCGTCCCGGTATTTCTGGTCGCCTATGCTGGCAATTTGGTGTGAGCGGCGGGTTCACTGGCCCGCATCAACTGGGGCCACTATAGCCCACGGCAGGGCGCATCTGGGCCGACGCATCAAGCCGCGCTCAGCATGTCTTGGCATATCAATTAAACATAACTACAATAAAGCATGAATGTGAGCTTTGACACGGACAAAGACGCTGCAAATTTGGCAAAACACGGCTTTTCATTGATCGAGGCAAAAGCCTTTGAATGGGCCGCAGCTTTGGTTTTCCCGGATTGCCGCCACGACTATGGCGAAGCGCGGATGGTGGCCTTGGTTCCGTTCAGAGACAGGTTGTTTTGCGTGGTGTTTGTTGACCGACCTCCCGAGCACCCGATCGAACGCCGCATCATCAGTGTGAGAAAAGCCAACTACCGAGAGGTGAAACGATATGCAAGCAACAATTAGGACCCGCAGTGGGCGCGTGCTCATACTGCCGACACCAGAAGAGGATGGCGCCATCACTGCCGCCGCAATGTCTGACCCGGACGCTGTTCCGTTCACGGATGCCGAGTGGGAGCAAGTTAAACCGCTGGTTCGCCGTGGTCGGCCAATGGGTAGTGGTACCAAGAAACAGATCACGTTACGCCTGGATGAAGACTTGATAGAGAAATTCAAGGCATCAGGGGACGGCTGGCAAACGCGTATCAATGACGCTTTGAAAAGTTGGTCACAGAGTCACCCATGAACCAGGTTTAGCCCAGTCAGGCTTAGCGGCTGAAA
>CAYHDD010000540.1:0-2958 GCA_964355195.1 uncultured Rhodoferax sp.
AAACAAAAAGCCCACAGTATTTGAGTCCCACCTAATCCGCTGCCGACTCAACAAGTCGATTTTCAACCCTTACTTCTATTTTTATTTCTTTCGGTCTCCTGCGGGTCGCACGGCAATTGAAACGATTGCCGAACAAGGCGCAGGTGCATCTGGCATCCGGGGAAGCGACCTTGTGAAACTTACTGTTCCTTGCCCGTCAAAGGTTCAGCAAGACGCCATTGCTGCAATTTTGACTGCCATCGACGACCGCATCACCCTCCTGCGTGAAACCAACGCCACGCTCGAATCCATCGCCCAGGCGCTGTTCAAGTCGTGGTTTGTCGACTTCGACCCGGTTCGCGCCAAGATGGAAGGCCGCGCCCCTGAAGGCATGGATGATGCCACGGCGGCGCTGTTTCCGGATGGGTTTGAGGAGTCCGAGTTGGGGTTGGTGCCGATGGGGTGGCGAGTAAAAACACTGACTAATACGTTTGAGATCAACCCTGCGAGAAAAATGCCGAAAGGCGCGATTGCTTCTTATCTGGACATGGCGAGTTTGGCAACGAGTGGGCATTGCGTCGAGGCTCCAATAGAACGCGAAATAGGGTCTGGCGCGAAGTTTAAAAATGGGGACACCTTGCTGGCGCGCATTACGCCGTGCTTGGAAAACGGTAAGTCCGCCTTCGTTGACTTTCTTGCCGACGGGCAAATTGGGTGGGGATCAACCGAGTTTCTTGTCCTGCGTCCACGGGCACCACTGCCACAATACCTTGCCTATTTGCTGTGCCGTCATCCTGCGTTTAGAGAGTACGCCATACAGAGTATGTCCGGCACAAGTGGACGTCAGCGCATCCAAAATGACGTACTTGGGCGGTATTTGCTTGCTGTTCCCTGCCCTGAAGTCGCGGCCGTCTTTGCTAGCGTCATTGAGCCAATTCAAAGAAGCATTGCGGCAAATCATCGTTCCGCCCAGACCCTAGCCGCCCTGCGCGACACCCTGCTGCCGCGCCTGATCTCGGGGCAGTTGCGCTTGCCCGAGGCGCAAGCCGCTGCCGAGGAGGCGTTGGCGTGAACTCAGCACCCACAGAGATTATGCTTTTGATAGTTGCTTACGCACGTTCCACGGGGGCTACAGGCCAATTTAATGCTCAAACACCTCGCCAAACCGCCGCCAAAGCAAGGCAGATGAAGGGAGTCGTATGACCACACCCACTGACAAATCCGCACTGGCCCTGCCCGAAGGCTACGCCGACTGGCTGGCACAGCTCAAGGGTCAGATCATCCAGGCCCGGCAACGTGCTTCGCTGTCCGTCAATGCCGAACTGGTGCAACTCTATGGCCGCGTGGGGCGCGACATATTGGAGCGGCAGCAAACCCAGGGCTGGGGTGCCAAGGTCATTGACCGGCTGGCGCTGGACCTGAAAGATGCCTTTTCCGACATGCGTGGCTGGTCGTCCAGCAACCTCAAATACATGCGGTTTTTTGCCCAGCATTGCCCGGATGGCCTATTTGGTCAGCAGCCTGCTGACCAATTGCCGTGGTTCCATATCGTGACACTGCTAACCCAACTGGACAACGCCGCAGCCCGGGAGTGGTATGCGGTGCAGACGGTGCAGCAGGGCTGGTCGCGCACCACGTTGTCCCTCAACATCAAAAACCGCCTTCACCTGCGCCAGGGGGCTGCGGTCACCAACTTCAAGGCCCGTTTGCCCGCGCCGCATTCTGCGCTGGCGCACGACACGCTCAAAGACCCCTACCTGTTCGACTTTCTTGGCCTTGGCGACGATGCCCACGAGCGCGAGATTGAAAACGGCCTGATTCGCCACATCACCCGCTTTCTGCTGGAGCTGGGTGCTGGCTTTGCCTTTGTCGGGCGGCAGTTTCGGCTGGAGGTGGCGGGGGATGAGTTCTTTATCGACCTGCTTTTCTATCACACGCGCCTGAAATGTTACGTGGTGGTGGAGCTGAAAGCCACCGCCTTCAAGCCTGAACACGCAGGCCAGCTCAACTTCTACCTGGCGGCGGTGGACGCACAGGTGAAAGCCTCGGACGACAAACCCACCATCGGCCTGCTGCTGTGCAAGCAGCAAAACCGTCTGGTGGCTGAATACGCACTATCCGGCATCGACAAGCCGATTGGCGTGGCCGAATACCAGTTGCTGCGTGACCTGCCACCCCTGCTGGAGCAAAACCTGCCCAGCATTGCCGATATTGAAGCGGAGCTGGCGGGTGATCTGACGGACGAAACAGGGCCATGACCGAAGACCAACTCGAACAGGAAGCCTTGGGCTGGTTGGCCGATGTGGGCTATACCCGCGTCTTCGGCCCAGACATCGCCCCCGACGGCCCCTCACCCGAGCGAGCCAACTACCACCAAGTTGTTCTGGCCTTTCGCCTGCGCGAGGCGATCCGCAAGCTGAACCCTGCCGTGCCCACCGCCGCCCGCGAAGACGCCCTGAAGCAGGTGTTGGACCTGGGCATCCCGGCCTTGCTCGGTGCCAACCGGCAATTCCACCGTCTGCTCATAGCCGGTGTGCCGGTGCAATACCAGAAGGACGGAGAAACGCGCGGCGACTTTGTGCGCCTGATCGACTGGGCCGCGCCTGTCAAGAACGACTGGCTCGCAGTGAACCAATTCTCGATTCGCGGCCCACACCACACACGCCGACCCGACATCATCCTGTTCGTCAACGGTCTGCCGCTGGTGCTGGTGGAACTGAAGAACCCTGCCGACTTGAACGCCGATGTCTGGCGAGCCTACGACCAGGTTCAGACCTATAAGGAGCAGATCCCCGATGTGTTCCAGACCAATGAGATCCTGGTTATCTCGGACGGCACTGAGGCGCTTCTAGGCTCGCTTTCGTCTGATCCCGAGCGTTTCATGGCCTGGCGCACCATCGACGGCGTGACGCTCGACCCACTGGGCGAATTCAACGAGCTGCAGACCCTGGTGCGCGGTGTACTGGCGCCGAGCTACTT
>CAYHDD010000541.1:0-1452 GCA_964355195.1 uncultured Rhodoferax sp.
AGCAGTTGAGCGGCGATGGCCGGTCGGATGTAGGTCTTCATGAAGCTAGTTCGATGCGTCAACCCCATCGCTCTCATCAGCTCTGGCATGCTCAGGGATTGATCACCCACAACGGACAGCAGGCGCTGGACCGGCTCACTTACTTGTGCGGTGTCATGTGCGGTGTCATGTGCGGTGTCATGTGCGCTAGCCGCCCTCTCACCACCTAAAGCTTGCAGGTAAGCCGCAGAAAACGGAAACTCCAGCCACATATCATTGGGTTCATAACGCAGCAGCGGCTCGGGCGCACCCGCCGCACTGCACGCCTCAAAAATCCGCTCCACGCCGCGCCCCCAAGCCTCAATCTCACCGGCGCGGAAAAACGCGTTGGCAATGGCCGGGTTAAACGGACTCGACGCATGTTCGCCCAGCAACTTGGACAAGGTCCAGCCTTCTGGCAGCACCGCAGGGTTCCAGATTTTCAGATGGTCGTCATACACCCGAATCTGCACCGGTGCGCCTACCGCATAGTCGCGATGCACCAGCGCATTGAGCAGCGCCTCGCGCAGCGCCGCCTGCGGTACCGGAAAGGTCTCAATGCGTTGAATTCCCTCGTAAGACACCACCGCCTTGAGATATTTGGTGAGCAATAGCGCCAGCGTGTCTTGCACCTGGGCAAACAAGTCGCCATGAACCTCGTCGTGATAGACCAGTTCTGTCTCGGACCTGAAGAACCCGACTTTTACAAACGCACCAGTCACAAACCGATCCGGCTCGGTATGAAAAAGCAAGGCCGTTGCCCGCTTGAAGTAAGCGCCCTCGATCAGGCGCAGTTTTTCAAGCAAGCCAGCATCAGACTCAGCCAGCGCGGCAGCATCGAGCCGCCCACTGCGGGTGGCCAATTTGCGAAAGCGCGTCAGCGCCGTGCTTGAAAGATCGGTGCTGCTGAACTGGGGCAGCGGCACACCGTCCCAGGTGCGCCCCTGCCTGCCCAACAAGAACCGGTCCAACGCTGCGCCCTTGAGCTCCTGCAGCGTGCTGCCGCTGCGCATGTAGTAGTGGCCCCGGTAGCTGATAGGGTTGGGGTAAGGCGGCACCACAATGGCCAGCCAGGCCCGGCCAGCAGACTCCTGCAAATTGACATCGACCACGATGCCCAGCAAGTCGCGTATCTTGTTGGGCAACTCTTCCAGCAACTTGCCCGCATCGGGCAGACCGACCACCTCGCCCGCATCGTTCTTGCCGATCTCCAGCCGCCCGCCCTGCGCATTGGCAAAGCCACAAACCCAGCGCAAATAATCATCGCGCCAGTTCACTTTCCATTCAATGTGTTGTGATTCAAGCTTGGGCATGAGTTTCTCGATGGGGTAGATTTTTACCGACGTCGGCCATGAAGTTGACCGATTCTTTGATGGTGGTATCAACCAGACTGAAGCCATCCCCAATAGATTCAATCGAGCTTATTTGGAGGTT
>CAYHDD010000541.1:1462-2958 GCA_964355195.1 uncultured Rhodoferax sp.
AACCAGACTGAAGCCATCGCGGGTGACGGTGCGCAGGACGTCGGTGGGCGCATCCTTGTGGGCCGCAAGGCTGGCCAAGGGTCTGTCAAGGTGGATATCGGAGGTGTCGATGAATTTCATTGGTAGAGCCATGGCATATTGCGCTAGACTGATTTCACAGTTGCGTTCATTTCAAGGCGGCGCTTTTTTCACGGAGTTTTTCCACTTTCGGAACTTCCTTTTCCATCTTCAAAATTGCCCATCGAGCCAAGTCGAGATATTTGTTGTATTCAACGGCAGACAAATTCAGGCCTTCATGCGCAATTCCGTTCCTACGATTTAACAACGAGGTACCTGCGGTGCCAAATATCAGGTCGTAATCGGTCGACGAATCCCTCTTTAATCGCTTCAACGGTCCCCAATTTGCATTAAGAAAATCCAATTTATCGGGCCATTTTTCAATGTTGTAACCGTAGCGAGTCAACTTCAGTGCCGCTTCAATCTGACACCAGTAAAGGATCAAAGCGAAACCCCATTCACCGTTTTTTTCCAGTTTGGCTGCCCGCTGCTTATAAATAGTCTGCTCAAGAAGACGAATTGCACTGTAGGCTTTGGTCGAAAGTTTGATTGCCATATCAGCCAGATATTCCTACTCGTTCTGTCCAACCACGCAATGCTCCCAAGCGCTTCTTTCTATCAATTGGCATTGTTTGCCAACTGCTTCTTTGCACCTGCACCCATTGGCCTAGCCTGTATCCATCTGGCGTCAGCTCGCGCTTTGAAACCCCGCAATTTCCTTGACGATCAGCAAATTGTTGAAGGTGTCGGAATCCAATTTCCCACTGTTCGGCGATGGCATCCCAAACCCATCCAGGTAATGTTTCCAACCTCTTCCGAAAAGTGTGAAGCCCACCGATAAGCCGGATTCTGTGCAACTGCCGGCCCTTGCAGGCCGGCAGAAGTGACTGCCATTACTCTGGGCCGTTGGTCGCCCAACGGCTCGGTGCTACCTACCCGCACACTCCGGGGGCCCCGGTCATGGCGCTGCGGCGAACCGCCCCGCTTTGCGTGTGCCTACTTGGTATTGCTGCGCGTAGAGATTGCCCGTTTCACCCGCACTCAAGCGGCTCGTCTCTGTTGCTCTGATCCTCACCTTATACCTTGCGGCTTTCAGTGGACAGCCGTTAGCTGCTACGCTGCCCTGTGCAGTCCGGACGTTCCTCCAGTGCCCTGTTTCCAGGATTGCACCAGCGGCAGTCTGGTGGGCTTCACAGCGCAATTATCGCCGCGCATAAACATATATCGAATTCAATCAATCAAGTAGGCCAAAATCGCGCTGTCTTCGCCAACAGCCAACGCCGATCCAAGGAGCCCTCATGAAAGCCGACAACATTCTGCAAACCATTGGCAACACGCCGCACGTACGCATCAACCGCCTGTTCGGCAGCGCCCACAACGTGTGGATCAAATCCGAGCGCAGCAACCCGGGCGGCTCCATCAAGGACCGCATCGCCCTG
>CAYHDD010000542.1:0-2957 GCA_964355195.1 uncultured Rhodoferax sp.
CGAAACCCAGGTTGCCGGTGTGCGCATGCGCGCGCCGATGATGAGCATCCACACCGTGGCCTCGGGCGGTGGCTCGATCCTGGGCTTTGATGGGTCGCGCTTTCGCGTTGGGCCGCAGAGCGCCGGGGCCAATCCGGGCCCGGCGAGCTACCGTCGCGGTGGTCCGCTGGCGGTCACCGACGCGAATGTGATGGTCGGCAAGATTCAACCGCGTCACTTCCCCAAGGTCTTCGGACCGCAGGCGGATCAAGCGCTGGACGCTGACGTCGTGCAGAAAAAGTTTGCCGCGATGGCAGCGCAGACCGGGCGTTCGGCCGAGGACGTGGCCGAGGGCTTCATCAACATTGCGGTTCAACAGATGGCCAACGCGATCAAGAAGATTTCGGTGGCCCGCGGTTACGACGTGACGCGTTACACCTTGCAGTGCTTTGGCGGCGCCGGCGGTCAGCACGCCTGTCTGGTGGCTGATGCCCTGGGTATGACGCGCGTCATGGTGCATCCGATGGCCGGTGTACTTTCGGCCTATGGCATGGGTTTGGCCGATCAGAACGTGATGCGCGAACAGGCGGTCGAACTGGCACTGACGCCTCAGGCGGTGCCGCAAATCGACGCACAACTTGAGGCTCTGGCGGCCCAGGCGCAGGGCGAACTGTTGCGCCAGCAGGTCAGCCAGGGCGGCCTGAGCGTGCACCGGCGCGTGCATGTCCGCTACGAAGGCAGTGACTCCGCGTTGGTCGTTCCCTATGCGCCAGAGGCTGGGTCAGCGCCGCAGGACATCGTGGGCCGCATACAGGCTGACTTCGAGAGCGCCTACCGGCAACGATTTTCGTTCCTGATGAAGGGCAAGGCGTTGGTCGTAGAGGCCGTGTCGGCGGAGGCGGTACTGGCTGGTGATGCGCCTGCCGAGCCGCGTCATGCGCTGCATGCAGCGCGCGATTTGCAGGCCTCAGGTCTGGTGCACGAGGTTGTGCGCATGTACAGCGCAGGCGAATGGTTGCAAGCGGCATTGGTGCTGCGCGATACGTTGCGGCCTGGCGACGTGGTTGCCGGACCAGCCATCGTGGCCGAGAAGAATGCCACCACGGTGATCGAGTCGGGCTGGCAGGCGACCCTGACCGAGTTTGATCATTTATCTCTGCTGCGCATCGCACCGCGAGCTGCGCTCTTCGCCGCCGGGACGCAAGTCGATCCGGTGCTGCTGGAGGTCTTCAACAACCTCTTCATGAACATCGCCGAGCAGATGGGCTTGCAACTGCAAAACACCGCGTATTCGGTGAACATCAAGGAGCGACTGGACTTTAGTTGCGCGCTTTTTGATGCGGAAGGCAACCTGATTGCCAACGCACCGCACATGCCGGTGCATCTGGGTTCCATGGGCGAGAGCATCAAGACGGTCGTGCGCGAGAACGCCGTCAGCATGCAGCCGGGCGATGTCTACGTGCTCAACGACCCTTACCACGGGGGCACCCATCTGCCCGACATCACGGTCATCACGCCGGTCTATCTCAACGCAGTGGCCGCGTTCTATGTTGGCTCGCGTGGTCACCATGCCGACATCGGCGGCGTGACGCCTGGCTCCATGCCACCGTTCTCGACGCGCATTGAGGAAGAGGGCGTGCGGATCATCAACTTCAAGCTGGTGGACCGGGGAGTGCTGCGCGAAGCAGAGACCATTGCTCTGCTGCAAAGCGGCGCCTACCCCAGCCGCAATCCACAACAAAACCTGGCCGACCTGAAGGCGCAGATTGCCGCCAACGAAAAGGGCGTGCAGGAACTGCACAAGATGGTGCAGCAGTTTGGTCTTGGCACGGTGCAGGCCTATATGCGCCACGTGCAGGACAACGCCGAAGAGTCGGTGCGCCGTGTCATTGGGCGGCTCAAAGATGGCGAGTTCATTTTGCCGCTGGACAATGGTGCACAGATCCAGGTGGCGATTCAGGTCGATACCGTGCAGCGCAGTGCGGTGGTCGATTTCAGCGGGACTTCAGCCCAGCAGCTCAACAATTTCAATGCACCCACGGCGGTCTGTATGGCCGCTGTCCTGTACGTCTTTCGCACTCTGGTGGATGACGACATTCCACTCAACGCCGGGTGCTTGAAGCCCCTGACCGTGATCATTCCTGACGGTTGCATGCTCAATCCGAATCCACCGGCCTCGGTCGTCGCTGGCAACGTGGAAACCTCAAGCTGCATTACCAATGCGCTCTATGGCGCGCTGGGCGTGATGGCGGCCAGCCAGTGCACCATGAACAACTTCACCTTCGGCAACCAGCGTTACCAGTACTACGAGACGATTTCTGGCGGCTCCGGTGCCGGTGACGGCTTCAACGGCGCCAGCGTCGTGCAGACCCACATGACCAACTCCCGCCTGACCGACCCCGAGGTGCTGGAGTTCCGCTTTCCGGTGCGTCTGGAGAGCTACCGGATCGCTCAAGACTCGGGCGGCGCCGGTCGCTGGTGTGGTGGCAATGGTGGCGTGCGCCGCATCCGTTTTCTGGAACCGATGACGGCCAGCATCCTGTCCAACGGCCGTGTATACCCGGCCTTCGGCATGGCCGGCGGCCAGCCTGGGCAGCCTGGCCGTAACCGCGTCTTGCGTGCTGATGGCAGCGTCGAAGAACTGGCCCACATTGGCCAGGCCGAAATGCAGGTTGGTGATGTGTTCGAGATTCGAACGCCAGGCGGCGGGGGCTTTGGTCGCTCCTGACGGGCCTTTTGGTTCGTGATTTGTCTCTGGATGGCCTGGTGGCAGCATGGGCTTGCGCTGTGTCGTCGCCCTCATGGTGCCAAACGCGCACAAATCGGTCGCCCACACAGCACAAGCCCATGCTGGGCGGCGATGCGGTTTTCACGGATCACATCAAGCCAAAGTTTCCGTGTTGCCTGTCATTTGCAGTCGCCACTCGGTTGAAGAGTGCTGCGGTACACCTTGAACCTCGAAGGTCGGTAGGGCAGCG
>CAYHDD010000543.1:0-2955 GCA_964355195.1 uncultured Rhodoferax sp.
TGCTGATGCCGAGGTCGTCGGCGATCTGCTTGTTCAGGCGCCCGGCGACGATGCGCTCCAGCACTTGCGCTTCGCGCAGCGTGAGGCGTGCCATCAAGGCGCCGCGGTTGGCCGCGCTTTGGTGTTCCGCGAAGGTTTCCTTGGCCTGGTCGAGCATGCGCTCCACCAGGGTCAGCAATTGATCTTCCTTGAAGGGCTTCTGAATGAAGTCCATGGCGCCCTTCTTCATGGTGTCGACTGCCATGGGCACGTCGCCATGGCCGGTGATGAAGACAATCGGGAGCGGTGAGCGGGCGTCCAGCAGGCGGCTTTGCAATTCCAGACCGGTCATGCCACCCATGCGGATGTCGACGATCAGGCAGGCCACTTCACGTGCGTCGTAACGACTCAAAAAGGATTCTGCGGAGTCGAAACATCGAACCCGATACTCCTTTCCCTCAAGCAGCCACTGAAGCGAATCGCGTACCGCCTCATCGTCGTCGACAACGTAAATTGTGCCCTTTTTCGGTATCAAACTCATGCGTCATCCCGGATTGATTCCGGCGTCCTTGGTTTTTTTACGTGTCAGCGCGGCCAGGGGTGTTGCGGCCTCCGTCACTGGCAGCCAGAAGGAAAAACAGCAGCCCTTGACCTCGTCGCCATTGTAGATGTTCTCGGCTTTCATCCGGCCCATGTGCGATTCTACGATTGAGCGGCAAAGGCTCAGGCCGATGCCCATGCCGTCGGCTTTCGTCGAGTAGAAGGCCTCGTACAGACGTGGCATGACCTCGGGCGCCAAACCCTTGCCCGAGTCGATCACCATGAAGTCGATGACCGGTTTGCCGTCCACCTGGTTAGGGGTCACACGCAGCCTGACGTTTCGCTGGGCGGTCGGTCTTTGCGCTGAGTCAATCGAATCGGCGGCGTTCTTCAGCAGGTTGACGAGTACCTGCTCGATCAGGATGGGGTCCACCTGGAGCGCTGGCAGGCGCGGCGCAATGTAGTGGGTCAGTCGCACATTGCGCCGACGCATTTCAATGTCGGCCAGTTCCAGCGCCTCGCTCACCATGCTCGGCACCTCGGAGTGCGAGCGATTTGGTTCGCTGCGCTTGACGAAGGAACGGATGCGTTGAATGATCTGCCCCGCGCGTTGCGCCTGCTTGGCGGTTTTCTCCAGTGCACCCAACAATTCGTCCTGGCTTATTTGACCACCCTGGATGCGTGACACCATGCCATTGCAATAGTTGTTGATGGCCGTCAGCGGCTGGTTCAGCTCATGCGCCACGCTGGAGGCCATCTCGCCCATGGTGATGAGACGACTGGCGGTCTGGGCGCGCTCGGTCTGGGCCGCCGCTTGCGCTTCGGCAATGCGCCTGGCTGTGATGTCGGTGGCGATCACCATTTGCGCCAGTCGGCCATCAACCCAGCCGAGGTAGCGCGTGCGTACTTCAAGCCACTTGGCCAGGGTGTCGAGGTAGACTTCGGCGCTTTCGGCCTCGGTCTCTGCCAACTCGTTGGTGGGCAAGCCAGCAAAGGCGTCGACATCATCGAGTCCCTCGTCATTGTTGGGGATCGGGGGCACGCCCGCCTGGGCCACCAGTTGCAGATGACCCGCCGCCTGAGTGCCGAACCACAGGCGGTATAGCTTGTTTGCAAACAGCATTTCGTCGCTCCCCAGGGGTGCCACCGAGATCGAAGCGTCGAGTGCTTCGAGCACGGTGGTGAAGCGCTCATGCGATGCCGACAACTGATCGCGAACCCGATTCGGCTCAGTAATGTCGGTCATGGAGGTCATCCAGCCGGTCTGAACGCCGTGCGCGTCAACCAGCGGAGAGACATAGAGGCGCGCGTCGAACAAGGTTCCGTCCTTGCGCTTGACTCGAAACTGGATGCCGCTGGGCAAAATCTTGCCCGCCAACTCTTCTTCCAGACGCGAGTTGAGCGAGTCACGGTCTTCCTCTGGCCAGTAGGGAAAGGGCGCGGTCCGGCCCACCAGATCGGACTCGCTCCAGCCGGTCATCTGACAGAACGCCACGTTGACGTAGGTGATGCGACCTTCCAGATCAAGCGCCCGCATGCCCGTCAGCATCGAGTTTTCCATGGCGCGGCGAAACACCGTCTCCGACACCAAAGCCTGCTGGGCCTGCATGCGCCGACGCGTATGGCGCCAGTTGGCAATCAGCATCCAGGCAGTCATTGCGCTCAGCGCCATCACCAGCCAGAACAAGCCGCTGCCGATGACGCCGAGTGAGGTCCGGTAGGCCTCGCCGCGAATCAACAGTCCGTTGCCGACCGGTGAAACTGGAACTTCGTAGGCATTGACCGGGCTGTCCCAGGGAAGCAGGCGGTTGGCCGGATTGGGCGCAGCAATCGTGCTGCCGGCCAGCACGCCACCTTTGGCATCATGCAGCGATACAGCGTAGCGCGCCGATACCTCGGTCGGTACCCCGTAACGGTACAGGCCATCGATGGAGTACTCTGCCAGCACGACGCCGGCGAAGCGCGCACCGTCGCTGATCGGGATATGCAGTTGCAGCGTGGCAGCACTGTCCGGTACGGCAGCCCGCTGCGCGTAGATCGGCTGCTGCAGATCGCGCGCCAGACTGAAGGCGTTTTCGGTTTCACCCATCTTGAAGCTGCTGCCGACGGTGCGCAACTGGCTGATCGACAGGTTGGCGGTGTCAACAATCGCCTTGATGCGTCGACGCGCGTCGATCCAGGCCAGGCTTTGCAGTTCCGGGTAACGGTTGATCAGGGCTTCGGCACGGGCCTGGAAGTCGTCGGCGTCAAGTTCGCGGTTCGACAACTCGCGCGCCACGCGCATCAGTTGCTCCTGGCGCTCCAGCAGGCGCAGGCGCAGGCGCTGCTGGGTGTACTCAACGTCGCGCTTGACCGCCTCCTGCTCCCGGTCAATTTCCTCCAGCCGCAGGTAGCCGAAAGCGGTCACGATGGCCGCCAGAAACAGCAGCACCGCAG
>CAYHDD010000544.1:0-2950 GCA_964355195.1 uncultured Rhodoferax sp.
ATACAGCATGAAACAGACATCTCATGCTCTGCTACAACGAAAGGTTGGCGCAGGGTCTGGTGAAGCTTTTCTGCCAACGTGGAGATCGAGTCCGACTCGCTGAGCTGGGCGAGCAACACGACGAATTCATCACCGCCCATCCGCCCAACAGTGTCTGTAGCCCGAACGCATTCCTGAAGTCGCGTGGCGACCTGCCGCAAAACCTCGTCACCCACGTCGTGACCAAAGTTGTCATTAATCGGCTTGAAATAGTCGAGGTCAAGAAATACCATCGCCAAGCGCCCGCTCTGGCGCTTGGCGCGTGCCAACTCCTGGTTCAGGCGGTCACTGAACAGGGCCCGATTGGGCAAACCCGTCAGCGGGTCGTGCTGTGCCATATGCCGCAATTCTTCCGTCATCGCTGCGGCAAGGCGCAACGCCCGATCCCGTCCGTTGACCATAAGCCAGACCAGCAGTGCCAGCAACAAGCTCAAAGCGACCCCGCCCGCCGCAGTCACCGTCTCCATGCCTCGGCCATAGAGGGCCTCAAAACCCTCTTGCGTACTTAGAGAAAGCGTCCAGTTGTGACCTGCCACGACCATGTACTCGTTGGCGCTGACAACAGCCGGGCTCCGTACGTCGCCGACGGCAGCGCTGCCGCCCGATCGATACAACAACGACACGTCCTGCCTATCCGTGCCGTCATAAATGGCAAGTGTGAGCCCGGGGGATTGGCTGCCATACAAACTGGCCATGAAATCGTCCATGTGGAAAGCCGCAAAGACCCACCCGATTACCTCGGCACGCCTCTGAGCAACGCTGTCGTGCGGCTGGCCACTGGCATAAATCGGCAAATACATGATGAAGCCGGGCGGGGCGCCGGATTCGGTATCCACCCTCAATTGAACCTTGCCCGAAATTGTCGCCCTGCCGGAATCGCGGGCCTTTTCGAGGTCGGCGTGGCGCGCTGGGTCGAGCCAGACATTGCTGCTCGCAGGCCCCTGGGTGCGACCGACATGAGACTCCCGCTGGACGATGGGGGCATAGACCTCGCGCAGTCCATCAGCCCATTGCACCACACCGATCACCTCAACGCCTGAAAAGTTGGCGTCCAGTTGCAGGCTTTCCACATAGTTGTGCAACGCGGCACGATCCTTCAATGGGATCGTGGCAAACAGCGACTGCACGCCGCGCAACATTTGTTCGTACCCCACGACGCGTTGTTCGATGCGGCTGACGGTTTCGCGTAAAGCAAAGTCGAACTGCGAGCGCAAGGCCTTGTGCGTGGTTTCGCGCTCATGGTCCCACGCGACCCAGGTCAGGCCAAGCGTGACGGCCAGAATGAGCCACGGTAACAGGGTCAGGGCAATGCGTGTTGCCGCATTGTTGACAGGAACACGCGTCATGGTTGGGTAAGAATCAGAAATTCACCAAGGCGGCCGCCAGATCAGGTTTGAAATACTTCTCAAAGATGCGGCGCATGGTTCCGTCCGCGCGCATGGCGTTGATCGTAGTCCGCCATTGCTCCTGTTGTGCGGCGGTGAGTGCTTTTTTCGACATGATCAATCCATGGGGAACGGGTGGATCGTTGAATTCGAAGATGGTGCTCAGCTCGCGAATCATGTTTGCATCGAGCGCCGGAAAGTCAAAGGGCTCAATGATCATTGCCTGAACGCGGCCTTGCATCAGCGTCTCGTACAGCGGTGCCAGACCTCCGGCCTGGCTTACCCGATTGGCACTCTGCAGTTTGTCGACCAGGCGGTTGGCCGATTCGCTGTACCTGAAGCTTCGGATAACACCGAGCTGAAGCTTTTCATTCTGCTCGAAATCGGACAACTGACGGACTCCGGCATCGTTGCGCACCAGCAGGTAGTATTTGTTGCTGAAGTACCACGCAAAACCGGCAAACTTGTCGCGATCGGCATTGGCAATGCCCGACAAACTGAAATCGAGTGCGCCGGACTCGATGAGCTGCCAGATGCGCGAGCGCGGCATCAGGCTTACCGTCACCTTGCAGCCGCTGCGCCGAACCAACTCGTCAGCCACGTCCTTGTCAATCCCGGTATCGGTGTTGGCCGAGTAGAGCAGACCGTGATCGTGCAGTGCCAAGGTATACGTACGCGAACAGTCGACGGTAGCGGCGCTCACCAAGCCAAAATCGCCGAAGGCGAGAAGCAGTGCAAGAAGTAAGCGACCCAACATGGCTACCCCGCTAAGTTTCTTTCATTGTGCCACCGTCTGACCCGAAGACGGGATCAAAGGTACACCAACCCCGTCGCCGCCAAGCCCACCAGATC
Source organism: uncultured Rhodoferax sp. (assembly GCA_964355195.1). GTDB lineage: Bacteria > Pseudomonadota > Gammaproteobacteria > Burkholderiales > Burkholderiaceae_C > Rhodoferax. The sequence goes on from CAYHDD010000544.1 coordinate 2,277, forward strand.
AACCCGCGTCTGATTGGCAGCTGACTCAGCCAGGTGCCACAGAAAATTGCCTTGACTGGCAAAGTCCGTCTCGGTGTTGAGGGATGCGACAGCAGTTGCCAGCGTGGTGGCATTGGGCATGACTCCATTGACGTTGCTGAGCAGGTAGGTCGCTATGTCATTGACGCTGGTCGATGAAGACGATGTTGCTGGAGGGCCTGCGGATCTGCCTTTATGACAGTAGCGCAGAAGCCAGATTGGCTTTGCGGCAAACTGTAGCGTCTTCGGGTGTCAAGAGATATCCCCCAAATGGGGGATACGTATCGCCTGGTTCTGTGCTGCTTGATCTGGCGCAACTTGGGCGTGCCTGGAGAATAAGTTGCGAATCTACATCTGCGCCTTCAACTTCTGCAATCCGATAATCGGAATCGTCCGGTACGGATTGAGTTCCAGCAAGTGAATGTCGCTTGACACCAGGATGTCGGCTTTCGCGGCAAGTGCCAGTTCCAAGAACTTGTTGTCCTTTGCGTCGCGACAATCCTGCACCCGCTCTGTCACTTCAACCAGCGTGACCGCTGATTGGTAGAGGGTTGCCCATGCCAGGCGCTGGCGAAGCGGGCGCCATGCATCAAACCTGGACCGTGACAAGACTGCTAACAACTCGACAAGGGCCTCCTGGGAGGAAAAAACGTCGT
>CAYHDD010000545.1:0-2947 GCA_964355195.1 uncultured Rhodoferax sp.
CGCCTTTGGCCTTGTTGGCGTTGGCGCGGTACTCGAACGAGATGCCGAGCACAATCTCGCCGCTGGGAGCCATGTTGCGAGGCTTGGAACCCGAGTGGGTGGACTGCGCAATGTTTTCGTGCAGGCCGTCCACGAACTTCCATCCGTCGACCTTGCCGTCCTTGTCGCCAAACAGTGTCAACCAGGCCACCACGTCAAAGTAGCCGGTACCGCTGGAAGCCGGGTTGGGCATCACGATTTGGCCCTTGTAGGCCGGCTTGGTCAGGTCTTGCCAGCTCTCGGGTTTGGGAATGTTGCGCTTTTGCGCCTCAACCGTGTTGAAGCAGACGGTGGCGCCCCAGACGTCCATGCCGAACCAGGCCGGTGGCGTCTTCTTGTCGCGGTACTTGCTCATGATGGCGTCGAGGTTCAGCGGCGCATACGCAACCAGCATGCCCTGCTTGTCCAGCAAAGCCAGGCTGGAGGCTGCCACCCCCATCACCACATCGGCCTGTGGATTTGATTTTTCAGCCAGCAGCTTGGCCGTGATGACGCCTGTGGAGTCGCGCACCCACTTGATTTCGATGTCCGGGTAGGACTTGTTGAAACCTTCCTGGTAGGCCTTGATCTGGTCGGTTTCCAGTGCGGTGTAGACCAGCAACTGGGTCTTCTGTGCCGACGCCGCGGTAGCCAGGGCGAGCAGACCGGCCAGCACGAGGGACTTTGAAAAAATGGACAAACGCACGTGAATCTCCTTCATGTGAAAAGTTGCAATGTTGTGACCGGATTATGTCGGCCTTATGACGCTGGTAGTCGCACGCCAAATTTCATTTGAACCCGACACCCGCCATTTGTCAATTGTGTTTTGCAAATTGTCAACAACCCCGCTTTTATGATCTAATGAAAACCATGAACGACGCGCTTCACCCGACCATTGCGCTGTTGCAGAGCAACTCGCTTGCCAGTGTCGTGCAACAGGAAGTCGAGCGTGCCATTCTGAGTGGCGACTATGCGCCAGGCGCCAAGCTCAACGAGGCCGTGCTGGCGCAGCGCATGGGGGTCTCGCGCGGCCCGGTGCGCGAGGCATTTCGCATGCTCGACGAGGCCGGTCTGGTGCGCACCGAAAAGAACCGGGGGGTCTTCGTGCGCAACATTGCGCTCGATGAAGCGCTGGAAATCTTCGACCTGCGCGCCGCGCTGGACGACTGGGTCGGTCGGCGACTGGCGGCCAGCGTCAGCGACGGGCAGTTGAAGGAACTCAAGGCCCTGCTGGCCGAGATGGAAACGGCGGTGAAGGCTCAGGACGCGCATCAGTACCACGTGCTGAACCTGAAGTTTCACGACCGCATGGTCGAGATGACCGGCAACCGCAAGCTGACCGACAACTACCGCCGCTTGATCAAGGAACTGTCACTCTTTAGGCGTCAGAACCTGGCCGACAGCGCGCTCATGCGCACCTTCCTCGGCGAGCACAAGACGATTGTCAAGGCCATCGCCTCGGGCGACGCCGAAGCCGCTGGCGCCGCAATGCTGGCGCATGTGATGCAGAGCAAGCAGCGCACTGTCGACAACCATTTGCGCCAGCCGTTGCAGCGCAAGACCTCAGGCGCAGTGGCCCAGCCCGGCACGCAAGGCGCCGAGGCGCACTGATGACTGGCACACGACCCGGGCCAACGCAGAGCGAGGGCGACGTCAACTCCTCACCGCGGCGCAGCCAGTGGCAGGCGCAGCACCTGAACAGGGCAACCCGCACTCTGTTGGCGCGAGACAGTGCCGCCTTCTTGCACCAGTCGGTCTCCACCCCTTGCCTGACGGCGATTGCCAAGGCCGAGGGCCTGTGGATCGAAGACACCGCCGGGCGGCGTTACATGGATTTCCACGGTAACAACGTGCACCACGTCGGTTACGCCCACCCGCATGTGCTGGCGGCCATCAAGACCCAGCTCGACACCCTGAGCTTTGCGCCACGGCGCTTTGCCAGCCAGCGCGCCGTCGAACTGGCTGAAGCCCTGTCGTTCAAGTTCAAATCCTTGACCGGTCACGACGGCAAAGTGCTGTTCACCACCGGCGGCTCGGACGCGGTAGAAGTCGCCATCAAGCTGGCACGCATCGCCACCGGGCGCTTCAAGACCCTGAGTTTCTGGGACTCCTTTCACGGCGCCGGTTTTGGTGCTGCCAGCGTTGGCGGCGAGTCGCTTTTTCGAAGCGGTCGTGCGGTCGGCCCGCTGTTGCCTGGCACCGAGCACGTGGCTCCCTTCGGCTGTTACCGTTGTGCCTATGGTCATGCGGTGGACGCTGCGGGTCAGCCCCGGCTCGACCATTGCCAACTGGCCTGCGCCAGCATGCTGCGCTATGTGCTGGAGCGCGAGGGCGACGTCGCCGCCGTCATCGCCGAGCCGGCACGCGCCGTGCCCTTCATTCCGCCACCGGGTTACTGGCAGGCGGTGCGTGCGGCCTGCGACGCGCACGGTGCCTTGCTGATCTTCGACGAGATCCCCACTGGTCTGGGTAAGACCGGTCGCTTCTTCGCCGCTGAGCACGACGGCGCGGCACCCGATATCGTTGTGCTGGGCAAGGCGCTCGGTGGCGGCGTGCTGCCAATTGCCGCCTGCATTGCACGCGCCGATCTCGACGTGGCTGGTGAATATGCCTTTGGCCATTACACGCACGAGAAGAATCCGGTGACCGCCGCTGCCGCGCTCGCCACGTTGGAGGTGATCGAGCGCGAGCAACTGGTCGCCAACGCGGCGAGCGTCGGCGCCTACGCGCTGGAGCGTCTGCACGACATGAAGGCGCGCCACCGCCTGATCGGCGATGTGCGCGGCCGCGGCCTGCTGCTGGGCCTCGATTTGGTCACTGACCGTGACGCCAAAACACCCGCCAGCGAGGCCGCCGAGCGCGTACTCTACGCCGCCCTGGCGCGCGGCCTGTCGTTCAAGACGACGATGGGCAATGTGCTGACGCTGAC
>CAYHDD010000546.1:0-2936 GCA_964355195.1 uncultured Rhodoferax sp.
GCGATCTGCCGGTCTTGTTGCAGAAGCTGCGCTCCGGCATGACGCTGATAGGCATTAGCGCGGCGCAGCAAGACACCCATGTGAAGATCATCAGTGACGCTCTGGCGGATGCCTTTATCTCCAAGGCGCAGGCGATTCCGACCGAGCAGATTGCCGCCATGGCTGAACGATTGGAGCGTCTGGAGGAATTTGTCAGTGACGAGGCTGGTGGTGACTTGCCCCTGGATTCTGAAAATATCGAAGCGATGCTGGGCATCGACGCCTCGAATATAGACGTCGTGGTCGATGGTGGTTCCAAACCCAGCGCAGCCATGCTGTCCTGGGCGCAGGAATTGCAGCTTGGCGCCTGGTTTACCCTGGACCACAACGGACGCCAGGCACAAGTCCAATTTGTCTGGTGCAGTGTCAGGAAGCATCTGAATCTGTTTGCCTCCAAGGACGGGCGCAGTTACCTGATCCAGGCGCGGCGGCTGGCCGCCTACCTGCAAGCTGGTCTGCTGCTGCCGCGCGAGGAGGAAGCCTTGACGGTTCGTGCCACGCGCGATGCGCTGGGCAAGCTGGGCGCCAATCCGGAGCGCCTGCTGAGCTGATGCGCCAGCCCGGGTGCGCTCGGGTCGGCTTCAGTCTGATTGCTTGAGACGCTGGAACAAGGCACCAGGCAGGCGCGCTACCGAGCCCCCAAGTTCGAGGGTCATCAATTGCGCCTGGAGCGTGGCGGTGTCGAGTTGGCAGCGTTCCTGCAGGGCGTCGAGTCCGACCGGATCGAAGCCCAGCGCCGATAGCAGAGCGCCCAAGGGGTCAGCAGAAGTCCGCTCGACTTGCGAGGTTTCTCTTTGTGTGCCCGGACCAGCAACGCGTTGGGATGCGCTGCCGATGTTGAGCTCCTCCAGCACATCCTGAACCGACTCCACCAGTTTGGCACCTTGTTTGATCAGCGCATGGCAGCCGCGCGACTGCGGTGAGTGAATCGAGCCTGGGATGGCAAACACCTCCTTGCCCTGTTCAACGCTGAGTCGTGCCGTGATCAGGGAACCGGATTTCAAGGCTGCTTCAACCACCAGAGTGCCTCGCGCCAGGCCCGCAATGAGCCGGTTGCGTCTGGGAAAATTGGCCGTCAGGGGCCCAGTGCCCAACGGGAACTCGCTGAGCAGCAGACCATGCTGGGCAATGCGGTGCGCCAGTTCCAGATGGCGTTTCGGGTAGACCCGGTCGAGGCCGGTGCCGACCACTGCTACCGTCACCACGCGGTCCGATGCGACCTCGACGGTGTCGAGGGCCCCTTCGTGAGCGGCGCCATCGATGCCCAGGGCCAGACCGGACACTACCGTCAAACCAGCCTGCGCCAACGCCCTGGAAAACTGACGTGCATTGGACGCACCCTGAGGCGTTGGGTTGCGGCTGCCCACAACTGCGATGCAGTTGCTCAGTTGAACCGCCAGTTCGCTCTCAGTCAACTTGTCGGCACCCAGCAGGTACAGCATCAACGGGGGGTCGTCAGTGTCCAAGAACGCGCTTGGGTAGCCGGGTTCGCCCAGCGTGACGATGCGGCGCCGGGTTGCCCCATGACCGGACGCCTGAAGCCAGCGCCAGGCCGTCTCCAGAGTCTCGGCCAGCTTTGCCGGTTCACTGCGCAGGGCGCTCGCCTGAGCGGTCGTGACGACCTGCCGCAAACTTGTGCTCGACTGCGCGAAGACTGCCTCGGGCAGGCCGAAAGCGGCAAGCAGCTTGCGGGCGGTGGTGTTTCCGATGCCAGGTGTCAGTGTCAGGCGCAGCCAGCCGCCAAGTTCGGGGCGTTGCATGGGTTGCCTTGAGTCGGCTGTTCCTCAGCGCGGGTTGACCAGCCGATCGCCGACGCGAGCCACGTCGGTGATTTCCAGGACCAGGGCATAGCTAAGCTTCTCAAAAGTGCGAAATACCATCAGGAGGCCATTGCGCTCGTCTGGTAATTTCAGCTCGGCGCGTGCCTCATCGGTGCGGTCTGTCACGCGTACTCCATCTTTGAGAATCGCCAGCACCTGCCCGTTGTCAACACCGTCGCGCCTTCCGCGGTTGATCGTGACGATCTGGTTCTGCCCCGCATTGGCGACTGCGTTGCCGTAGACTGACATGATTCGGGCGTCGATCTTTCCCTGCGGTGCATGGGGGACGTAATGCACGAGTTGGCGTTCCGGTTCGGGCAACAAACGGTCGCCGATACGCATCTCCTCTTTCGCGGCAGTGATGTCGATAGTGGCCGGGACGATGTCGGTTCGGCTGCTGCCATCCTGGTTTGCGACCTGTTCGGTCGACTCGCTGCGTACCAACAAGGCTTTGCCGACGTACTGAGCTTCGTAACCCAGGATCTCGGCGCTGATGGGGTCTTTCAAAGGCGTCGCATCCCGGAAGATGCGGTAGGTCTTTGGTTTCTTGTCGAGTTCGTCGTGTAGCACCGCAGCGCCCTGTCCGCGGGCATAGGCCCGGTCGCCTCGGGTCAGCAAGAGCCGCCCATCACGACTTGCGACGATGCGTGCCGCAGTTTGCAGACTGATCTCATCGACGATGTTGGGTTCGGCCAGGAAGGGCTCAATCAAATGTATTTTCAGGGCCGGGACGGCGCTGTCAATGCCCGGCAGGACACGCGTGCGGGGCGACAAACGAACCGTGGGAGGTATTTCGAGCTGGCCCTGGGCACTGTCTACAGTGCCGCTGCGCAAGGTGGCGCGTCCATTCTTCTTCTCCAGGCTCAGCTCCTGTCCAGGGTAGATCAAATGGGGGTTCTTGATGTCGTTGAGGTTCATTCCCCATAACTCAGGCCAGCGCCAGGGTGACTTCAGAAAAAGCTTGGATACCGCCCACAAGGTGTCACCGGGCTGCACGCTGTAGCGCTCTGGGGCATCGCTCGCCAGCGCGCTCACTGCCACCCCCGATTGAGCGACCTGATCGGCGATCGCCTTCTG
>CAYHDD010000547.1:0-2930 GCA_964355195.1 uncultured Rhodoferax sp.
TTTCGCCACTACCCCCTCAAGATAGCGTGTCTACCAATTTCACCACGAAGGCGGCTTTGACGTCCTTGGCACCCAGATTAGCTTGCGCTTTGAGTGCCCACGACAGCCTGTAGTTTAACCCGAAATGCCCTGTCATCTGGCCGAAACAGAGCAATATCGAGTCAATTATTTGGAGGGAATCTGGGCGGCGCCCGAGGCCGGTAGCGCAGGCACAGAAGCAGCTGAAACAGGAGCCATGGCCGCAGCGTTTTCAAGCACACTGGTCGAACTGGTCGCTGGGCGAGCTGAGCCGAAATAGGCAAGCAGCAAAGTACAAACAAAGAACACCGTCGCCAGCACTGCCGTGGTGCGTGACAGAAAATTGGCACTGCCGCTGGCGCCGAACAGGCTGCCTGAACTGCCACTACCAAACGCTGCGCCCATGTCGGCACCCTTGCCGTGCTGAACCAGGATCAGGCCGATCATTGAAATGGCAGACAGCATCTGAACGGCGAGAAGAATAGACAGGAAAATACTCATAGAAGACTCCAGAATTTGTGGCGATGAAGTGCTTGATCAGCGCACCGAAGCAATGATGGTCAAAAAGTCCCGCGCCTTCAACGCCGCACCGCCGACCAGGCCGCCGTCAATATCGGGCTGCGCCAGCAGCTGCGCTGCATTGCCCGCATTCATGCTGCCGCCGTAAAGAATAAGGATTCGATCGCCGTGCTCTGATGCCGCCTTCAACTGCGCGCGCAGCACGGCATGCACCTGCTGCGCCTGTTCAGTGGTGGCCGTCTTGCCGGTGCCGATGGCCCACACCGGCTCGTAGGCCAGGACGATCTCGCTGATGCAATGCCCATTCGCATGAATCACTGCGGCCAGTTGTCGTTTGACTACTTCTTCGGTTTTGCCGGCCTCACGTTCGGCCAAAGTCTCACCAACGCACACAATCGGCGTGATCCCGCTGGCCAGCGCGCGCTGCGCCTTCAGCGCTACCGCGAGGTCGGTCTCAAAGTGGTATTGGCGGCGCTCCGAATGTCCGACCAGCGTGTACCTGACACCAAACTCCTTGAGCATGGCACAAGAGACCTCGCCGGTGAAGGCACCGGCTTCATGCTGCGAAACATCCTGCGCTCCCAGGTCGATGCCACTTCCGTCCAGCAGCGCCCGGCAAGACGCCAGATAGGCGGTCGGCACGCAGACAGCCACATCGCAGGCTGGCTGGCCAAGGCCCGCTCGCAGGCCATCGATCAGGGCCGCATTGCTGGCCAGACTGCCGTTCATCTTCCAATTTCCGGCGATTAACTTTTTCCTCATGCCTCACCCCACGTCAAAACAATCTTTCCGGTATGCTGATTGGATTCCATCAGCGCATGCGCCTGGGCTGCGTCACTCGCCGCGAAGGTGCTGTGAATCACAGGCCTGATGGCGCCGCTCTCGATCAACGGCCAAACCTTGTCGCGGCACGCCTGGGCAATGGCCTGCTTGAACTCGACCGACCTTGGTCGCAAAGTGGACCCGGTCACAGTCAGACGACGCCGCAACACCAATCCGGCGTTGATTTCGCTCTTCACGCCCCCTTGGACAGCAATGATGACCAAGCGGCCATCTTCACTCAAACACTCAATTTCCTTGGCAACGTAGCTGCCTGCCACCATGTCAAGAATGACATTCACGCCCTGCCCGCCAGTGAGGCGCTTGACCTCGTCCTGAAAGTCGTGCGTGCGATAGTTGATGGTATGGTCTGCACCCAGCGCGCGGCACGCCTCACACTTGTCATCCGTTCCGGCGGTCGCAATCACGCGCGCCCCCATGGCTTTGGCCAGTTGGATGACGGTGACGCCAATTCCGCTGCTACCGCCCTGCACCAGCAAGGTCTCACCGGGCTGCAGGTGGGCACGCTCAAACACGTTGCTCCAGACAGTAAAGAAGGTCTCGGGCAAAGAAGCCGCTTCAATATCACTGAGCCCCTTGGGCACCGGCAGGCACTGCCCTATCGGCGCCACACAGTACTCGGCATAACCGCCACCGGCGACCAGCGCGCAAACACGGTCTCCCAGCTTGAATCCCGCCGCGGCAAGTTCGTCTACCGCGCCCTGTTCGATCACGCCAGCCACTTCCAGACCCGGAATGTCGGAGGCGCCCGGCGGCACCGGATAGTGACCCATGCGCTGTAACACATCGGGTCGGTTGACGCCACTGGCGCTGACGCGGATGAGCAGTTCGGCGCTGCCCGGGACAGGCACGCTGCGCTCACCAAGCCGCAGCACCTCAGGCACGCCAAACGCGGTGATCTCAACAGCTTTCATGGTGAACTCAGGCAGCCCCTAGAATTCCGCCTCAAGCGTGCTGTTCGCCGCCATTCTGACTCGGACGGTCCAACAAGACCTTCATCGACAACTTGATGCGCCCCTTTTCGTCGGTCTCCATCACTTTGACCCGGACAATCTGACCTTCAGACAGATAGTCGGTCACTTTCTCGACACGCTCGTGCGCAATTTGGCTGATGTGCAACAAGCCGTCCTTGCCTGGCAGCAAATTGACCAGGGCACCAAAGTCCAAAATCTTGGTGATCGGACCTTCGTAGATCTTGCCGATTTCGACTTCGGCCGTGATCTGCTCGATACGGCGCTTCGCCGCTTCGGCCTTGGCCGGATCAGCCGAGGCGATGGTGATGGTGCCATCTTCATCGATGTTGATCTGGGTGCCGGTTTCCTCGGTCAAGGCACGGATGACAGAGCCACCCTTGCCGATCACATCGCGAATCTTATCCGGATTGATCTTCATGGTGAACAGACGAGGCGCGAAATTGGAGACCTCGGTCTTGGCTTCGGCCATAGCCTCCTGCATCTTGCCCAGAATGTGCATGCGTGCTTCCTTGGCTTGCGCCAGTGCCACCTGCATGATTTCCTTGGTGATGCCCTGAATCTTGATATCCATCTGCAAGG
>CAYHDD010000548.1:0-2930 GCA_964355195.1 uncultured Rhodoferax sp.
GGGATGTTTTTGGCGATGGGCTTATCGAATATGTGTCTGACCGAGATGGCGTGTGGTTGTGCAAACATGGCCGTGGTTTGAATGAGGGTGCCGGAACTGGGTTAGTGGGATTGGCACATGACGACGTGGCCGAAAGGAACATTGAAGGTGTCGGTGTTGTGTACGGCATGAAGGATGGAACGCCATTGTTGCCGTTGCCATACTTCACGGCGCATGAGCTCATGATTTTCAATTCTCGAACTGCCGGCATGATTACGCGATGCAACGAGCGCGGTGAGAACGAGAGTGAATGGCTTGCAGAGCTAGGACAAATGAACCCGGATGCCGAAGAGCTTGCACAAGTCATCCTCTACGGTTATTTGCCTGGGAATGCGGAGCTCTACTCGGCAAAGGCACCACCAGCGGCGGGCGCTGCCTCAGCGGAACCAGAGACGCAATCTAAGCCTCTGCCGACCGATGCCGGAACTGTACCGCTTCAAAAGCAACGCGCACAAGAAATCAAAATTTTGCAGCTACTGAAGGAAAAAGGACATGACCCGTTAAAGCTACCGACAAGGGACAAAGGCAAACGCGGAATCAAGAGCGAAATCAGAGTAATTGCATTGGCGGCAAAGCCGGTGATATTCACCATTAACTCATTTGATAAGGCATGGCAACGTCTGCGCGACGGATGCGAAATAGGCGGCGGCGAATAGGTGTAACCCTTCGTGGTATCACCCAAATTGGGTGAGCGGTGACACTTGCGGGGGAGGATAGTTGCCGAAAAAAGATGGGGCTTCACTACAGAGGAACCCATGACAAATCCTACCGCTTCAACCTTCGACAACCTGCCCGCATCGGGCTACATCCGGCAGGCTCAGCTAATCCCTGATGTCGTCCCCTTTTCATCCGCCACCCTTTGGCGCAAGTGCAAGGCCGGTCAATTCCCCAAGCCAGTCAAGCTGTCCGAACGTGTCACCGCCTGGCGTGTTGGAGACATCAGGCAATCCCTACATGCGCAAGCCAAGGGAGTACCGGCATGAAAAAAGCCCCCGCACCGACCCAGACGCAAGGGGCTTTTAGAGAACAGTTATCTTTCCTACCGAAGCCCGTATTTTCCCCTAAATGGCCGTCACATACAACCATTGCAGGCCGCGTTCTCAATGAGTTGCTTCAGGGTGAATGGCTCGACCATCAGAACCTGATTGACGGTGTTTCCTCCTGGCGACTGTCTGCCTACGTCAAGACCCTCAAGTACATGGGATGGCCTATCGAGACATTCCCCAAGCACTCCCCTTCCAAACAGTGCCCTGGCCGCAGTATTGCTATCTACGCGCTGCCACCTGCTGTCATCGCTCAAGTTCAAGAGATGCGAGGTGCAGCATGATTGCCTGGACCGACTATGAAACCGGGAGCCACCGTATCGAGTGCCCCAGTTGCGGGCGCGGCGGGCGCGACAAGACCGCTGGCCTGACGATGGAGCTTGACGGCAAGGGCGTCCTGCATTGCTTCCGCTGCTCCTACACTGAATCGCATCATCCTGACCGTGGCGCCGCGGTGAGGCGTGCTCCTACCATCAAGCCGTCACACAAGGCCGATGGGCAACAGCATCAGCGTCTAAGTGAATGGGGTCGTGACCTCTGGCACAACTGTCACACGCTCGGCGGAGTGGCTGTGCAATACCTGCAATCACGGCATTGCCAGATACCACCCGAGTCTGGACACCTGCGATGGAATCCTTTGCTGAAGCATCCCAGCGGCTACGTTGGCCCGGCATTGGTGGCACTCATCACCGATGTGGAGACCAATGAACCGCTGAGCCTTCACCGGACATGGATAACACCGAACGGCAAAGCCGACCTGGACACGCCGCGCCTGCCGCTCTGGAATCACTCGACCAAGAACGGAGTCATCCGGCTATGGCCTGACGATGAGGTCAATGCTTTGCTTGGCATCGCAGAAGGCATTGAGACCGCCTTGTCTCTCGCATGGGCACCAATGCCGGTATGGTCAACGATTGACGCCGGGCACATGGCGCAATTCCCGCTGTTACGCGGCATCCGGACGTTGGTCATCTCGCAAGACCACGACCCGGCCGGAATGTCCGCTGCTGCTATCTGTTCCCGCCGATGGGCAGAGGATGACAGGGAAGTGCTGGTAACTCGACAAGCTGAAAACGACCTGAACGACGTACTCATGGAGCGTGCAGCATGAGCGGCGAATCTGAACTCATGCTGAAGGTGCTGACCCAGGCTGAACGCATCCTCAAGCCGACTCCGGTACGAGATGGGGTTGTCTTGGTCTGCGGCTCTGACCTAAAACCGGAACCGGTGCAATGGCTCTGGAAGGACTGGCTTGCGATGGGCAAGCTGCATCTGCTGGCCGGTGCCCCGGGTCAGGGAAAGACCACTATCGCAATTGCCTTTGCTGCCACCGTAACCAGCGGCGGCCGCTGGCCAGATGGTTCACTCTGCCAGCCCGGTAACGTGCTGATATGGAGTGGCGAGGATGACCCAGCCGACACGCTGCTGCCGCGACTCATCGCTGCCGGTGGCAACCGGAGCCGGGTCTACTTCGTCGATAGCACGCGCATCGACGGTGAGCTTCAATCGTTCGACCCAGCCCGCGACATGAAGGGATTGCAGGCGCAGGCTGAAAAGATAGGAGATATTCGACTCATCATCGTTGACCCTATCGTCAGTGCCGTGACCGGCGACAGTCACAAGAACACTGAGACCCGGAGAGCGCTGCAGCCGTTGGTAGACCTGTCTGCAAACATGGGCGCGGCTCTGCTGGGCATCACGCACTTCAGCAAGGGCGGGCAAGGTGGCGACCCATCCCAGCGGGTTCTGGGCTCTGTTGCCTTTACCGCCGTGGCGCGTGTCGTGCTGGTGGCTGCAAAGGTCAAGGCCGACGATGGCGAACAGGACAGGCGCATCCTGGCCCGCTCG
>CAYHDD010000549.1:0-2897 GCA_964355195.1 uncultured Rhodoferax sp.
TGTTTCTGGACGAAACGCCCGAGGGCCTGCCGCGTGTAAGCGTGCCCGACGTCTGGATTTTGTACCGCACGAACCCGGCTATTTCGTACTGGGACACGGCAGCGCTGGGTGACAAGATGGCGCGCTTTCCCTTCGTGGTCGCCTTCGCCTACACGCATGACGAAACCAACCATTTTGCCGACCTGTTGCTGCCTGACGCCATTGACCTGGAGAGCCTGCAACTGATGCGCATTGGCGGCACCAAGTACCAGGAGCAGTACTGGGAATGCACCGGTTTTGCCCTGCGCCAACCGGTCGTGCAGAGCGCAGGCGAGGCGCGCGATATGACCGACATTGCCAGTGAACTTGCCGAGCGCACCGGACTGACGACGAAATACGTGGCGGCCATCAACAAGGGTGCCGGTGGTGTGCCTCTGCGTGGCGAACACGGCGACTTTTCGCTCGACACCGAGCGCCAGCACAGTCGTGACGAAATCTGGGACGCCGTTTGCCGCGCCGCCAGCGCTGAAGTCAGTGAAGGCGCCACCGTCCACGGCCTGGATTGGTGGAAGGAGCACGGGATACAGACCAAACCTTTTGCGCGCAGCAAGTATTACCTGGAACCGACCATGGTCAAGCACGGTCTGCGCTACGAGTTGCCCTACCAGGAGCGCCTGATGCGGGTCGGCGCCGAGTTGGGGCGGCGCCTGCACGAGCACGACATGCACTGGTGGGACGAGCAGCTCAAAGAGTACCAGGCGCTACCGGTGTGGAAGGATTTTCCGGCTCTGTGGGAAGCCATCATCACAGAGACGGGTGCGCCAGCGCAGGACTACCCTTTCTGGCTGCTCACGGCACGCAGCATGCAGTACGCCTGGGGTGCCAACGCGGGCATCCAGCTGATGCACGAAGTGGCAGGCAACATCACCGGCCACCGTGGTGTGGTGATGAACACCCAGGCCGCCAAGGAACGCGGCATTGAAGACGGCGACGCGATCGAGATTTCGACGCCACAGCGCAGCGTGCGCGGCAACGCCGTGGTGCGTCAGGGCATACGCCCCGATACGCTGCTGCTGATCGGTCAGTTTGAGCATTGGGAGACACCACTGGCCAAGGACTTCGGCATGCCGAGCATGAACTCACTGATGACCATGTCGATGGCGCTGACCGATGCCACCGGCTCGGGTGCCGACATCGTGCGCGTCAACATCAGCCGCGCGAAGGGGAGGGCAGCATGACACGCTGGGCCATGACCGCGGACTTGCGGCGCTGCGTCGGTTGCCAGACCTGCACCGCTGCCTGCAAACACACCAACGCGACACCGCCCGATGTGCAGTGGCGCCGCGTGCTCGACATGGAGTTCGGCGAATACCCGAACGTCAAGCGCGTTTTTGTGCCGGTCGGCTGCCAGCACTGCGAAGACCCGCCGTGCATGGAGGTCTGTCCGACCACCGCCACCAAGCAGCGCGCCGATGGCATTGTGACCATCGATTACGACCTCTGCATTGGTTGTTCCTACTGTGCCATTGCCTGCCCCTACCAGGCGCGCTACAAGACCGACAAGGCCAGTTTTGCCTACGGCGCGCCGAGCGCCAGCGAGTCCAAGCGGCGCGACGACTCGCGTCTGGCAGTGGCGACCAAATGCACCTTTTGTGTGGACCGCATCGACAGCGGTCTGGCAGCCGGCCTCAAGCCCGGCGTTGATTCGGCAGCCACACCGGCGTGCGTCAATTCCTGCATTGCCGACGCCCTGGCGTTTGGTGATCTGGAAGACCCCCAGAGCAATGTCTCGCAACTGTTGAACGAAAATCAGAGCTTTCGCATGCACGAAGAGTTGGGCACCGGGCCTGGTTTTCATTACCTCTGGGACAAGGTGGACGCATGAAAGTGAAACTCAACGCGGCCAGCGCTTTCGGCCCGAATCCGTGGCAGCAAACCAGCTGGGACTGGCGCGCCGCCGGCAATTTCATCTGCGGCGGGATGGGCAGCGGCCTTTTGATCGCCACGGCTCTGTTTGGCACGCCAGCGCCGCATTCGCTGACTTCGCCGAACTGGCAGGTCTTCGCCGGCCTGGCGCTGGTCGGCCTGGGCCTTCTCAGTGTCTGGCTGGAGATCGGGCGCCCGCTGCGTGCGCTGCACGTTTTCCTCAACCCGCGCACTTCCTGGATGTCACGCGAGGCCTTTGTCGGTCTGCTGCTGTTCCCCTGCGGCCTGGCCGCCATGCTGGGCCTGAGCGGCTGGATCTGGATCACCGCTGCGATGGCGATGGCCTTCCTCTACTGCCAGAGCCGAATGCTGCCCGCCGCGCGCGGCATTCCCGCCTGGCGTTCGGGCGTGCTGTCGCTTTTGATGGTTGTTACGGGGTGGTGTGAGGGCTGCGGCCTGTTCATGTTGCTGGGCGACGCGCCCGGTCGCAGCTCGGTCAGCCTGCTGCTGGTCACAGTCTCATTGCTGGTGGTGCGCCTGCTGGTCTGGCAGCGCTACCGCAGCGATGTGGATGCGAGTCTGGTGGCGCGTTCGCGGGCGGTACTGAAGTCGGTTAATGGCCATGTTTTGGTGGCGGGAACCGTGCTTCCGATTGGCATGTTGGGAATAGGCTGGTTGATGGGAGTTCCAATACACGGCATCGCGGGTGCCTGCGCCGTCTGGGCCGGTGCCAACATGAAATACATGCTGGTCACACGCGCCAGCTACAACCAGGGATTTGCCCTGTCCAAGATGCCGGTGCGAGGGGTTAGAACATGATTCACGAACGAGTGCTCGTGCGTTTGTGGCCCGAGGGCAACTCGCGCTCTCGGCTCAAGCGTTCGTGGCCCGAGGGCGCTGGGGTGAATGACTCCGCGACTGTCCCCCGCGCTTCGCGCTCCTCCTTAATGTCGCTGCGCCACTCACCCCAACGCCCTCGTCGGCGACGTGGG
>CAYHDD010000550.1:0-2889 GCA_964355195.1 uncultured Rhodoferax sp.
GGCCGACATGCTGGGCAACCAGATCAACGCCGGCGTCGCTTCAATACCGGATTTCATTGAAAACCACAAGGCCGGCAAGGTGCGCATTGTGGCCGTCCTGGGCGGCGCCCGCCAAGCCGCTGTGCCGGATGTTCCGACCTTTGCTGAATTGGGTTTGGCCGGCTTTGAGGACGTCCCTTATTACGGCTTTTTTGCGCCGACGGGGACACCCAAGGCGGCGATTGATCGATTTGGCGAAGCCCTGGCCAAGGTGATTGCCCTGCCGGAGGTGCGTGACCGGCTGACCGCGATGGGTCTGACGGTGGGCTATATGTCGCAGCAGCAACTCGCCAGTCGTGAAAAGGCCTACGCCCAGACCTGGGCCCGCATCATCAAGGCGAGTGGTTTCCAGGCCCAGTGAAATAGGGCCCCCACGCTTGTCGCTTCGCGTACTGCGCTGCCCCCCGAGGGGGCTGGCCTTGCTTGGGGCGGCCCGGCGCGGCGGCCGACCGTGCGCCCTTACGCGCTGCAGGACGCGACCTGAGCAGGACCCCCACGCTTGTCGCTTCGCGTACTGCGCTGCCCCCGAGGGGGCTGGCTTTGCTTGGGGCGGCCCGGCGCGGCGCACTTCACCCCCCCACGCTTGTCGCTTCGCGTACTGCGCTGCCCCCCGAGGGGGCTGGCTTTGCTTGGGGCGGCCCGGCGCGGCGGCCGACGGTGCGCCCTTACGCGCTGCTGGTGGGCGCTGTGTGGCGCGACCCGACCAGGTCCTCGAATTCACGCAAAGGCGTGGGTTTCCCGAACAGGTAGCCCTGGTACAGGTTGCAGCCGTGTTGCGCCAGAAACGCCTGCTGGTCCTGGGTTTCCACGCCCTCGGCAATGACTTCAAGTCTCAGGCTGTGCGCCATGCCGATGATGGTTTGCACGATCACGGCGTCGGCGCGCTGCACGCCAATGCTGCGTACAAACGATTGGTCGATCTTGAGCTGATCAAGCGGCAAGCGTGTCAGGTAGGTCAGTGACGAATGGCCGGTGCCAAAGTCATCGACTGAAAAGCGCACGCCCAGCGCCTTGAGCGTTGCCATCTTGCTGATGGTGTCCTGCACGTTGTCGAGCACCTGGGATTCGGTGATTTCGAGCTGCAGCAGCTGCGGTCTGATCCCGGTTTCCCGGAGCACGCTGCTCACCTGATCAACAAAGTTGGATTCGCGAAATTGACGTGCGCTGACATTGACGCACAGGTGTAGATGGACGTAGCGGGCGTCCTTCTGCCACTGTTCGAGCTGCTGGCAGGCGGCTCGCAAGACCCATTCGCCAATCAGCAGGATCAGCTTGCTTTCTTCCGCGACTTCAATGAATTCCAGCGGCGGTACCAAGCCGCGCTGCGGGTGGCGCCAGCGAATGAGCACTTCAGCTCCGAAAATGTGCGTGCCGTTGGCCACCTGCGGCTGGTAGTACAGATCGAATTGCCTCTCGCCCAGGGCGACGTGCATGTCCTCTTCCAACTGGGCGCGCGCACTGATGACGGCCTGCATTTGCGGATCAAAGAAGCACAGCGCATTGCGGCCCCGCAACTTGACCTGGTACATGGCGATGTCGGCCTGCTTGAGCAACTCGTCGAACGACTCTGCGTTGGGGCCGAACAGCGTGGCGCCGACACTCGGTGTGCTGTGGTAGTTGTGCTCGGCGAGCTGGTAGTCCAGGTTGAGATGCTCCAGAATCTTTTCACCAATGCGTCGCGCCTGAATGGCGGCCTCCTCGCTGTGCGCTGACAGGTCTTCCAGCATCACGATGAATTCGTCGCCTCCGAGTCGCGCCACCGTGTCGTTGTCGCGCACACAGAACTGCAATCGCTGCGCCACCTGCTGGAGCAGCAGGTCGCCGATGGCGTGACCGAGCGTGTCGTTGAGCGTCTTGAAGCGGTCCAGGTCGAGAAACAGCACGGCACCGTACTGACCGCTGCGCACGCTGGCGGTGATCGCGCGTTTGAGCCGGTCCACCAGCAGGCGTCGGTTGGGCAAATGGGTCAGCGGGTCGAAAAAGGCCAGGTTCTGGATCTCGGCGCCGGCGCGGCGCAAGTCGGTCACGTCGTGGTAGACGATGACAATGCCGCCCTGCGGCGTGCGACTCTCGGTGATTTGGATGATGTGCTCATTGGGGAGCCTCTGCTCGTGCGACTCACTCGGGTTGCTTTGCAGGCGCAGGCGCTCCTCGACCCAGCGCTGCCGTTCGAGTTCGGTCGCTTCGGGCAAATGGCGCTGGACGGTGGTTTCCAGCACAGCCCGAAAAGGCATCAAGGGCGTCATGGCACCCGCCAGCCAGGGGAACATCTCTTCAAAACGGGTGTTCCAGCGCACCACGCGCTGCTCGGCGTCCAGCAGCATGAAACCGCTGACCATCGATTCGAGTGCCTGGTCGAGCGCCTCTTTCGCTTGGGCATGGGCTCGGCGCCCCATGGCAAGTCGGTTCAAGTACCAGGAAGACAGGGCGCCAGCGCCCAGGATCATCAGCGCAAAGAGCATGGTCACAGCAACGATGAAATTGCGTTGCGAACGCCATTCTTGCAAGACGGATTGAAGCGGGATGCTGGCAGCAATCAACAGGCCGTGGTACAGCGAGGGTCGTGTCACCACAATCGCCGGTACGCCGGAGAGTCGTGCGGACAGCCCATCGCGCGCGGCACCTTGCAACTGCGCTCCCAGTGCCGGCTCCAGGCGCTGGCCCGAGAACTGATCCATCGGTGGCATGCTGGCCAGCAGTTGCCCGTTGTCGCGCTCCAGCGTGACCTCCAGCCCCGCAATGTCGGCTCCCTGCACCAAAACGGAGGCCAACTGCGCTACCGGTATCTCGGCCACGGCCAGCAGGCGTGAGCTGTCCGCCAGTTTGATGTGGCGTGCCAGATACACCACC